>NZ_JBPODZ010000006.1:0-231345 GCF_052060015.1 Arhodomonas sp. SL1
GTCACGCCAGTGGCATTGCCGGGTAGCTACGTACGGACGGGATAACCGCTGAAAGCATCTAAGCGGGAAGCCCCCCTCTAGATGAGATCTCCCCGGGGACGCGATCCCCCTGAAGGGCCGTGGAAGACCACCACGTTGATAGGCCGGGTGTGGAAGTGCAGCAATGCATGAAGCTAACCGGTACTAATGGCCCGTGCGGCTTGGCCATATAACACCCAAGCACTCCAAGACAACGCGCATGCCCAATCGATGCGGCAACCCCGACTTCCCGAACCAAAGCGGCGCCGGCGCGCGAGCGCGCGACGACGCCACACCGGCTCGCCTGGCGAGCATAGCGCGTGGGAACCACCCGATCCCTTTCCGAACTCGGAAGTGAAACCACGCCGCGCCGATGATAGTGCCGCCTCGCTGTGGTGCGAAAGTAGGTCATCGCCAGGCCCTTATCCCCAAAACCCCCGCCCCGGAAAACACCGGGACGGGGGTTTTCTCGTTGGGGGGTGCGAAATCGCGACGGCCACGGCTGCCGTGCGCCGGTAAGTTCAGGTACAGTGAGGCCCTTCGGGCGGCCCAGGGATGGGGCGCGAATTTGGGCCATAGGGCATCGCGGAGAGGGGCTAATGGCAAGCGGCTCAGTGAACAAGGTGATCCTCATCGGCAATCTCGGCGCCGATCCGGAGGTGCGGTATGCGCCGTCGGGCAATGCGGTGACCAACATCCGCGTTGCGACCACCGAGCAGTGGCGCGACCGCAACAGTGGGGAGCGCCAGGAGCGCACCGACTGGCACCGGGTGGTGTTCTTCAACCGCCTCGCCGAGATCGCCGGCGAGTACCTGCGCAAGGGCTCCAAGGTGTATATCGAGGGCCAGCTGCAGACGCGCAAGTGGCAGGGCCAGGACGGGCAGGACCGCTACACCACGGAGGTGGTGGCCCGGGAGATGCAGATGCTCGATTCCCGCGGCGGTGGCGGCGGTGCGCCGCGCAGCGAGAGCCGCGGGGCGCCGGCGGATGGCGAGGGTGTCGCCGAGCGCGCCCCGGAGCCGCCCCAGGACGATTTCGACGACGACATCCCCTTCTAACGGAGGCGGTGCGGTCCGACACACATGCGGCTTGCCAGGATCAAGCTCTCCGGCTTTAAGTCGTTCGTTGACCCCACCACGGTAACCCTCCCCGGGGATCTGGTGGCCATCGTCGGGCCCAACGGCTGCGGCAAGTCGAACATCATCGACGCCGTGCGCTGGGTGATGGGCGAGAGCTCGGCGAAACACCTGCGCGGCGAGTCCATGGCCGACGTCATCTTCGACGGCTCGAGCCAGCGCAAACCGGTCGGCCATGCCTCCATCGAGCTCATCTTCGACAACAGCGACGGTACCGTCACCGGGCAGTACGCGGGCTACAACGAGATCTCGGTGCGCCGCCAGGTCAACCGGGACGGCCAGTCCGCCTATTACCTCAACGGCACTCGCTGCCGGCGGCGCGACATCACCGACCTCTTCCTCGGTACCGGCCTCGGGCCGCGCAGCTACTCCATCATCGAGCAGGGGATGATCTCCCGGGTCATTGAGGCCCGGCCCGAGGAGCTGCGCCGCTATCTCGAGGAGGCCGCCGGGATCAGCCTGTACAAGGAGCGCCGGCGCGAGACCGAGCGCCGGATCCGCGACACCCTGGAGAACCTCGAGCGCCTGGAGGACGTCCGCGACGAGGTGGCCCGGCAACTGGAGAAGCTCGGGCGCCAGGCCGAGACCGCGGAACGCTACAAGGCGCTGCGCGAGGAGAGCCGGCAGCGCGAGGCGGAGCTTTTAGTGCTGCGACTGCAGGGGCTCGAGGCCGAACGCGAGCAGTTGGAGGCGGAGCTCCGTGACCGCGACCGCGCCATCGAGGCGGCGCTGGCCCGGCAGCGGGGTCTGGAGCGGGAGGCCGAGTCGTTGCGCGCGCGCCACGCCGAGGACGGTGACCGTTTCAACGAGATCCAGGCCCGTTACTATGGGATCGGCTCCGAGATCACGCGTATCGATCAGCGGATCAAGCACGAGCGCGAGCGCCGTGAGGCGAATCAGGCCGAGCAGTCGCGGATCCGCGAGGCGCTGGCCGAGCTGGAGGCCACCCTGGAGGGCGACCGCGAGAAGCTCGAGGCCGCCGATGCCCGTGTCGCCGAGCTGGAACCGGTGCGCGAGGCCCTGGACGAGGAGGAGGCCACCGCCATGGAGGCGGTGGAGCGGGCGAGCGCCGCCCTGGAGGATTGGCGAGGTCGCTGGGAGGACTTCAACGCCCGGGCGCGGGAGCCGGCGCAGGTCGCCGAGGTGGAGCGTGCCCGCATCGAGCAGCTGGAGGAGCAGGGCGAGGAGCGTCAGCGCCGCCGTGAACGCCTGCTCCTGGAGTTGGAGACCATCGACGAGGCGCTTCGGGAGGGTGAGGACGAGACGCTTGCGGAGCGTCTGGCCGCCCTGGAGGAGAAGATCGCCCGTTTCCGCGACGCCGTTGCCGAGCAGTACGGGCTACTGGCCGACGCCAAGGCCGAGCGGGACCGGCTGCTGGAGTCCCTGGAGACGAACCGGGGGGAGGCCACCGAGTGCCGTGCCCGTCTGACCTCGCTGGAGACCCTCCAGGAATCCGCCCTCGGCGAGGACGAGGCGGTGGCGGGCTGGCTGACGAAGCAGGGCCTGGCGGAATGCCCGCGTCTCGGGCGCCGGATCGAGGTGGAGCCCGGCTGGGAACGCGCCGTGGAGGCGGTGCTCGGTGGCCACCTGCAGGCGCTGCTCACTGATGAGCCGGAATCCCATCTGGATGCCCTGCCGATGGCGCCGGTGGAGGGGATTACCCTGCAGGGGCCCGTTGCCGCTCCGGCGAAGGCGCCGGCGCCGAACTGCCTCGCCGCCCGGGTGCGCGGCCCGCTTCCCGTCGACGACCTGCTCGCCGGTGTCTACGCGGCACCGGATCTGCAAGCGGCCCGTGAGTGGGCGCAAAACCTGGCGGACGGGGAACGCGTGGTCACCCCGGAAGGGATAATCCTCGGGGCCTCGTGGGCGCGGGGCAGGGGCAGCGGTGACGCGGAACAGGGCGTAATCGCCCGACAGCGTGAAATCGAGACGTTGCAGGAAAGGCTGGCGGCCCTCGAGGCGCGGATTGCCGCGACGGAGGGCGAGCACGAGGCGGTCGCCGAGCGGATCGACGAGCTCCGCGAGCGCCGCGATGACCAGAGCGAGCGCCTCGCCGAGGGCGAACACGAGCGGGCGCGCCTGCAGGCGGAGGTGGACGGGGCCCGGCACCGGCGCAACGAGCGCGAGGAGCGCCGCGAGGCACTGCGCTCGGAGCTCGAGGAGCTGGCCGGGGCGATGGAGGAGATCAACAGCGCGGTCCGTGCCGCGCGGGAGCGCCAGGACGAGGCCCTGGAGCGCAGCGAGGCCATGGACGAGGAGCGCGAGGCGCTCGAGGAGGAACGGCAGCGGTTGCAGGAGCGCCTGGATGCCGCCCGGGAGTCCGTGAATGCCGTGCGCGGGCGCCGCCACGATGTCGCCCTGCGCCTCGAGAGCGCCGGCACCGCCCGCAGCGGGCTGCGCGAGGCCATCGAGCGCGTCCGCCGTCAGCACGAGCGTCAGGGCGAACGCCTCCGGGAGCTGGAAGCCGAGCTGCCCGGTGACGAGGCGCCGGAGCAGGGGCTGGAGGACGAGCGTCAGCGCCTGCTGGAGAGCCGCCAAGGCGTGGAGCAGGAGCTCGGGGAGGCACGGGAGCGCCTGAGTGAGGCGGAGGAGCGCCTGCGCGCCCTGGAGGGCGAACGCAGCGAGGCGGAGCGCGAGGTCGCCGAGCTGCGCGAGCGCACCGAGTCGGCACGGTACCGCAGCTACGAGCTCAAGATCCGTATCCAGACCCAGGCCGAGCAGCTCCGGGATCTAGGCCGGAGCCGGGAGGAGCTGGCCGCGGCGTTGCCCGAGGACGCCGACGAGCCCGCGTGGGTGGCCGAGATCGAGCGCCTGGAGCAGCGCATCCAGCGCCTCGGCCCCATCAACCTCGCCGCCATCGACGAGTACCGGGAGCTCGAGGAGCGCAAGGGGTATCTCGATAGCCAGTACACGGACCTCAACGAGGCCCTGGAGACGTTGCAGTCGGCGATACGGCGCATCGACCGGGAGACTCGACAGCGTTTCCGCGAGACCTTCGACCAGGTCAATGCGGGGCTGCAGCGCCTGTTTCCGCGACTGTTCGGCGGTGGCAGCGGCTATCTGGAGCTCACCGACGACGACCTGCTGGAGACCGGGGTCGCCATCATGGCGCAACCGCCGGGGAAGAAGGTGAGCAATATCCACCTGCTCTCCGGCGGCGAGAAGGCGCTCACCGCCGTGGCCCTGGTGTTCGCCATCTTCGAGCTCAATCCGGCGCCGTTCTGCATGCTCGACGAGGTGGACGCGCCGCTGGACGACGCCAACGTGGGGCGGTTCTGCGAGATGCTCAGCGAGCTGGCGGAGCGGGTGCAGTTCATTGTGATCACCCACAACAAGGTGACCATGGCGGCGGCCAGTCACCTCACCGGCGTGACCATGAACGAGCCCGGTGTCTCCCGTCTGGTGGCGGTGGACGTGGCCGCCGCCGCGGAGCTCGCCGAGGGGTAGGGCCCGGGACTTGAGCTTGTTCCCCACGCCATGCAGTCTGTTCGCATCGGCGGCCCGGCCGGGCACGGCTGCAACCAAGTAATCGGATGGGAGAATGGACGAACTGCGCTGGTTACTGATCGTCATCGGTGCCCTGGTGATCCTGGGCATCTACCTGCATGGCACCATCCGGAACTGGCGCCATGACGGGCTGCCGTGGTCGAAGCGGCGACGCGACCAGCGCGAGCCGTTCGCCGGTGACGAGCTCCACGAGCCGCACCTCGATGACGAGCTGCCGGAGATCGACGATCCGCTGCGGCGGGACGGCGACCCCGGAGCCGACGCTGATTACCGCGAGGAGCCGCGGGCGGTGTCGTCGACCCGCGACGCCCCGGAGGGGGTATCCCCGGATCCCGGGGAAATGGCCACCGAGGACGAGGAGGACGACTCCCCCTATCCCGCCTGGGCCCGTTCCCGGGTGGAGGGCGTGCGCTCCCGCGCCGAGGACTGGCCCGTGCCGGAACGCGATCCCGCCCCGAGTGAGGAGCAGCCGCCGGCCGGGGGGCAACCCGATCACGGGTCCCAGGGCCCCGTCGCCGGCGATGAGCCGGTGACGGCTGGAGAAGACGAAAGCGTCTCCCGCTGGCCGCGTCCGCGGCTGGCCGAGCGTTTCCGTCGCGTGCTCTCCCGGGAGGAGGGCAAGGGGACGGAAGCCTCCGATGGCCCCTCCCAGGAGGGCCAGGGGGCGCCGGTCGATGTACCGGAGGGGCTGGAGGAGAAGATCGTCGTCATCAATGTGATGGCCGCCGCGGATACCCGCTTCGAGGGCACGGAGCTGCTGGAGGCGCTGGAGGCGCAGGGGTTGCGTTTCGGCGATCACGGCATCTTCCACCGCTATGTGGAGGGGCCGCGGGGCAAGGTCCCGGAGTTCAGCGTCGCCAACATCCTCAAGCCGGGCTGGTTTGACATCGATCGCATGGAGGGTTTCGAGACCCCCGGCGTGGCGATGTTCATGCGCCTCCCCGGTCCCTTTGACGCCGTCGACGCCTACGAGGAGATGCTCGCCGCCGCGCGGGGCCTATCGGAGCGCCTCGGTGGCCACCTCCTCGACGGACGCCGCTGCGATCTCACCCACCAGAGCATCGAGCACCTGCGCGAGGAAATGATCGAGTACCGCCGGCGGGCCCAGCTCGCCGCCCGCCAGCGCCAGTAACGGGCAGCCTTGATGAGCGAGACCCCCGATAATGGCGAGGCGGCCCGCCGCGCCGCCGAGCTCCGCGAG
This sequence comes from Arhodomonas sp. SL1, assembly GCF_052060015.1. Taxonomy (NCBI): domain Bacteria; kingdom Pseudomonadati; phylum Pseudomonadota; class Gammaproteobacteria; order Chromatiales; family Ectothiorhodospiraceae; genus Arhodomonas; species Arhodomonas sp. SL1. The sequence goes on from NZ_JBPODZ010000006.1 coordinate 5,863, forward strand.
ACCATCGCCTATCACAACCACCGCTATTACGTGCTCGACGCCCCGGAGATCTCCGATGCCGAGTACGACGCGCTGCTGCGCGAGCTCCAGGCGCTGGAGCACGCCCACCCGGACCTCGTTACCCCGGACTCCCCCACCCAGCGGGTGGGCGCGCCGCCACTGGAGGCCTTTGAGGAGGCCCGCCACGAGCTGCCCATGCTCTCGCTGGGCAACGTCTTCAGCGAGGCCGAGCTGCTGGAGTTCGACCGCCGCGTGCGCGAGCGCGCCGGTGCCGCGGTGGCCTATGTCTGCGAGCCCAAGCTCGATGGGCTCTCGGTGAACCTGCGCTACGAGGACGGCGTGCTGGTGGGGGCCGCCACCCGTGGCGACGGGCGCGTCGGCGAGGACATCACCGTCAACGTCCGCACCATCCGCTCGGTGCCGCTGCGGCTGGATAGCGAAGAAGCACCGTCGCTGGTGGAAGTCCGCGGCGAGGTGGTGATCCGCAAGTCGGACTTCGAGCGGCTCAATGCCCGCCGGGAGCGCGAGGGCGAGCGCCCCTTCGCCAACCCGCGCAATGCCGCCGCCGGTAGCCTACGCCAGCTCGACTCGAGGATCACCGCCCGGCGGCCACTGACCTTCTTCACCTTCGGTGTCGGGGCCTGCACGGCCACTTTGGCGGAGACCCACAGCGGCGTGCTCGAGCGCCTCGGAGACTGGGGGTTCCGGGTCAATGAGCATGTCCAGCGGGTGGAGGATATCGACGGTTGCCTGGCCTACTACCGTTGGTTGCTCGAGCGCCGCGACGAGCTGGACTACGAGATCGACGGCGTGGTCTATAAGGTGGACGACCTCGCTGTGCGCGAGCGCCTCGGGTTCACCGCGCGGGCCCCACGCTGGGCGGCCGCCCACAAGCTCCCGGCGCGGGAGGCCACGACGGTAGTGGAGGACATCCTCCCCTCGGTGGGGCGCACCGGGGTGATCACACCGGTGGCGGACCTGGAGCCGGTGGAGGTGGGCGGGGTGACCGTCAGCCGTGCCACGCTGCATAACCTCGACGAGGTCCGGCGCAAGGACGTCCGCATCGGCGACACCGTGATGGTGCGCCGCGCCGGCGATGTCATCCCGGAGATCACTGCCGTGGTTACCGAGCGCCGGCCCGAGGGGGCCGAGCCCTGGGAGATGCCGGGGCAGTGTCCGGTCTGCGGCTCGGAGGTGATCCGCCTGGACGACGAGGCGGCCCACCGCTGCGTCGGCGGGCTATACTGCCCGGCCCAGCGCATGGGGGCGCTGCTGCACTTCGTCTCCCGCCGCGCCATGGACATCGACGGCCTCGGCGAGAAACTCGTCACCCAGCTGGTGGAGCGGGAGATGGTCCGAACCGCCGCCGATCTCTACCACCTGGATGCACGGCGGCTCTCGGGGCTGGAGCGGATGGGGGAGAAATCCGCCGCCAACCTCATCGCCGCCATCGATGCCTCTCGCGAAACCACCCTGGCCCGGTTCCTCTATGCGCTCGGCATCAGTCATGTGGGCGAGGTCACCGCGCAGACGCTTGCCGAGCATTTCGGCAGCCTGGAGGCGATCATGGCCGCAGACCAGGAGGCCCTGGAGGCGGTACCCGACGTCGGGCCGGTGGTCGCCCAGAGCGTCGCCCATTTCTTCGCGCAGCCCCACAACCGGGAGGTCATCGAGGCCCTGCGGGAGGCAGGGGTGCACTGGCCCGAGCCGAAGACCGCGCCGGCCGACGAGGCGCCGCTGGCGGGAAAGACCTTCGTGCTCACCGGGACGCTGGAGGGCTATACTCGCGACGAGGCCCGGGCCCGGGTCGAGGCCCTCGGCGGCAAGGTCACCGGCAGCGTGTCCGGGAAGACCGACTACGTGGTCGCCGGCGCTGACCCCGGCTCCAAGCGCGACAAGGCCGAGGCGCTCGGCGTTACCGTCCTCGACGAGGCCGCCTTCCGTAACCTAATCGGGGAATAGCTCAGGAGTCTTCGCCGAAGCGCTCGGCGATGAGGCGCTCCAGGGCGTCCACCGCCTCGGCGGCGTCCTCCCCCTCGGCCTCGATGGTGATCCGGCTGCCGCAGCTCGCGGCGAGCATCATCACGCCCATGATGCTCTTTCCGTTGACGGTGCGGTTGCCGCGGCTGACCTGGATATCGCAGTCGAACTGGCCCGCCGTGGCCACGAAGCGGGCCGCCGCCCGGGCATGGAGTCCCAGGCGGTTGATGATCTCGACCTCGCGGATGACGTGTCGTGGCTCAGTGTCGCTCATCGTCTCCCGTCCGGTCCTTGGGGGTGGGTTCGACCAGAAGCACCCCGTCGCGTCCGCCGGTGTAGGCCTTGTCGCGCAGCGCCGTCAGGGACAGCTCCGGATAGTTGAGCACCCGCAGCAGCATCGGCAGGTTGACCCCGGAGACCACCGCCGTGCCGACCCGGTCACCGAGCTGCACCGCCACGTTGCTCGGCGTGGCGCCGAAGGCGTCGGTGAGGATCAGCACCCCGTCACCCGCATCCAGCTCCCGTACCATGCGCATGCCGCGGCGCACCATCGCCTCGAGGCTGCTGTCCTGGGGCACGTCCAGGTGCCGGGTGTACAGGGGGCAGGTGCCGAGGATGGTGTTGGCGGTGTGCAGCAGCTCCTGGCCGATGCGATTGTGGGTGACGATGAGCAGGCCAACGCTCATGGCAGCTCCCGATGGCGCAGGCTCACGTGCTCACGCTCGGCGCTGAAGCGCGCGTACAGCCGCTCCGCGAGGTAGACCGAGCGATGTTGCCCGCCGGTGCAGCCCACCGTCACCGTGAGATAGCTTCGGTTCTCCTGCTGGAAGCGCGGGATCCAGGCGCTGAGAAAGGCCTCCAGCTGCTCGTAGTACTCGCGGACCTGCGTCTGGGCCTCGAGGTAGTCGCGCACCGCCGGGTCCCGGCCGGTGTAGGCACGCAGCTCAGGGTGCCAGTGGGGGTTGGGCAGGCAGCGGGCATCGAAGACGAAGTCCGCATCCGGCGGCAGCCCGTGCTTGTAGCCGAAGGACTCGAACATCAGCGACAGGGCGAAGGGCTCGCGCACCACCCGCTCGCGTACCAGGTCCCGGAGCTGGTGGACGGTGGTGCGGGTGGTGTCGATGGTCAGGTCCGCGCGCTCGAGGATGGGTTCCAGGAGCTCGCGTTCCCGTCGGATCGCCTCCTCCAGGGAGGCCTCCAGGTGGCTTAGCGGGTGGCGGCGGCGGGTCTCGCTGAAGCGCTTGAGCAGGGTCTCCGGCTCGGCGTCGAGGAACAGGATCTCGCAGTGGATGCCTGAGCGGCGCAGGGCCTCGAGGATGGCGGGAAAACGCGCCAGATCGACGGGACGGTTGCGCGCGTCCACGCCAACGGCATAGCGCTCCTCGGCGCGATTGCCGCCCGCGATGGCGGTGATGTGGCGGCCGAAGGCCTCGAGCAGGTCCACCGGCAGGTTGTCGATACAGTAGAAGCCGGTGTCCTCCAGGGTGCTCAGCGCCACACTCTTGCCCGAGCCGGACAGGCCGCTGATGATGACCAGGCGCATCAGCCGGGCTCCCGGCCGGTGGACAGGCGGGTCTCGCGCAGGCCGGCCTCGATTAGGGTGGCGATCAGCGGCCCGGGGCGCAGGGCGAGCCGCGGTAGCGGGCGGCCCAGTAGACCGGTCCCTTGCCAGCCGCTGTGGCGCTCGTCGGTGCCCGCTTGCGGATCCAGGGTGACCACCAGCGCGATGGGGCTCGCCGTCGCCACCGCGTCCCGGCCGAAGTGCCGATCGACCCGCAGGGGGCCGAGGCCCCGGGGCAGGAGTGTGCCGCCGGCGCGCGGATCGGACGGACGGCCCACCACGGCGCCGCTGCCGCCCTCCAGGGTGACCAGATCGTCGGCGATAAGGGTATGGCCCCGTTCCAGCAGGGCGAGGGCGGTGTGGCTCTTCCCCGCCCCGCTGTCGCCGGCGAGCAGCACGCCTGAACCATCCACCCGCACCAGGGTGCCGGGGATGCCGGTACCGGCGGTGAGCCGTTCCAATGCCCGCTCCAGGCGCCAGGCGACGGTCTCGTCGTCACCGTCGATGCGCAGCCAGGGGGTCGCCGGGTCCGCCGGCGCCGTGGCCGTCGACCCCACCACCCATGCGCTCACGTCGCAGGCGTCGCTGGCGGGGTAGCGGCGCAGCGGGGCGCGCTCGCCGAACCAGCGCTCGGTGGGCACCGGCAGCACGATGGCCTCGTCGCCGCCGTGGGCCTGCGCCGACACGGCCGCGGCGAGGGCGGTGCGCGATACCCGGACCCGTGGCGTCATGCAGGCGCGCCGTCCAGGAGTCGCTGGTTGATCCGCTCGTAGAGGGCCTCGTCCGAACCGCTCGCGCGCAGCTGCTCGCAGAAGGCGCTGTCGCTGAACATCTCCGCGAGGGTGGCGAGGATCCGGAGGTGCTCGTCGGTGGAGTGCTCCGGGACCAGCAGGGCGAACAGCAGATCCACCGGCTGACGGTCGATGGCGTCGAAGTCCACGCCGCTATCCAGGTTGAGCACGGCGGCCACCGGGGCCTCGAGGCCGGCGATCCTTGCATGGGGCAGGGCCACGCCCCGCCCGAGGCCGGTGCTTCCCAGGCGTTCCCGGCCGATCAGGCTCTCGAAGATGCTGCGGCTACCCGGTTTCTCCGGGTCCTGGTCGAGCAGCTCGGCGAGCAGCTCGAGGCTGCGCTTCTTGCTGGTGGCATGCGCCCCGAAGCGTACCCGTTCGGGGGAGAGCAGTGCGGCAATGTTCATGGTGCCCCGACCTGAACTGGCAGTGTCCGAGATCCCGTGTGCGGTACCGCAGGCCGGGGGCCTGGATTCCGCACACGGGCGTTCGACGGGGCCGGCTATGCGCCGGCGCCGTTCATTCCTCTTCCAGCGCCTGACTCACCGGCCCGTCGGTGCGGTGATGGTCGGCGCGTTTCTCTTTGTGTTTGACCACCTGGCGATCGAGTTTATCCGTGAGCGCATCGATCGCCGCGTACATGTCCTCATGGACGGCCTCGGCGAAGATCCGCGCCCCGCTCAGCACCAGCGTGGCCTCCGCCTTGTGGGTGAGCTTCTCCACGGTGAGTATCACGTGCACATCGACCACATTGTCGAAGTGGCGCTCGAGCTTGTCGAACTTGCCCTTTACATAGTCCCGCAGCGAGTCGGTCACTTCGATATGGTGCCCGGTGATGTCGATCTGCATAGTGCCTCCTTGGGTCTCAGGCAAGGCGCTTTCGCTCCGTGGACGAAGCGATGGACATGGCCTCGCGGTATTTCGCCACCGTGCGGCGGGCGACATTGATGCCCTCATCCTGCAGGATGCTGGCGATACGGCTGTCACTGAGCGGACGCCGGGCGTCCTCCCCGGCGATCAGCCGGCGTATGCGGGCGCGGATGGCGGTGGCTGAGCACTCGCCCCCGTCGTTGGTCTGCACGTGGGAGGAGAAGAAGTACTTGAACTCGAAGGTGCCGCGGGGGGTGTGCATGTACTTCTGGTTGGTGATCCGGGAGATGGTGGACTCGTGCATCTCCACCGCCTCGGCCACTTCCCGTAGCACCAGCGGCTGCATGTGCTCCTCACCGTGCTCGAGGAAGTCGTGCTGGTGGTCGACGATGAAGCGCGCCACCCGCACCAGGGTATCGTTGCGCGAGCGCAGGCTCTTGACCAGCCACCGCGCCTCCTGGAGATGCTCGCGCATCAGGCGGTTGTCCGGGCTGCGATCGGCACGCCGCACCAGGGACGCGTACTCGGCGTTGATGCGTACCCGGGGAAGGGCATCGGGGTTGATCTCCACCTGCCAGCGGCCATCCTCCGCGCGAACGAAGACGTCCGGAATGACATAATCGACCTGCTGGCTACCGTAGCGCAGCCCCGGGTGCGGGTCGAGCCCTTGGATGAGCCCTAGCACCGCGGCCAGCGCCTCGTCGCCGAGGCCGGTACGCCGCTTCAGCCGCGCCGTCTGCCGGCTCGCCAGCAGCTCCAGATGCTCGCCCACGACGGCCATGGCCTCGTCCCGCCAAGGGGTCTCGGCCGGCATCTGCTCGAGCTGCAGGAGCAGGCACTCGGCGGGATCCCGGGCCGCGACGCCGGCGGGGTCGAAGCGCTGGACCAGGAGGAGCACGGCCTCGATCTCGCCGCTGGTCACCTGCCAGTCGGCGGGCAGGGCAGTCACCAGCTCGGCGGGGTCGGCGGCGAGGTAACCGTCCTCGCGGATCGCGTCGATGATGGCCTCGGCGATGGCGAGCTCCCGTGGGGGCAGGTCGCTCATGCGGGCCTGCCAGAGCAGGTGATCGCGCAGGCTCTCGGTGCCAGGGGCCGGGCCCGCGGCCTCGCGTTCGTCCTGCTCGGGGTCCCCCCGGCTCCACACGGTGGCACCGTCGTAGATGTCGTCCCAGGCGCTGTCCACCGGCAGATCCTCGCCGAGGCTCCGCGCGTCGGGCTCGTCGTCGGCCCGCGTCTGTCCGGCCTCGTTGGGCTCCGCTGCCTGCGCCTCGTTGTCCCCCTCGCTGTCGTCACGCTCGCCGTACGGGTCATGGAGGGCCTCCTCGGTGGCGGCCTCCTCGCCGTCCTCGGCGGCCTCGAGCATGAGGTTGGATTCCAGCGCCTGCTGGATCTCCGCGCGCAGCTCCAGCGTCGGCAGCTGCAGCAGCCGGATGGCCTGCTGTAGCTGCGGCGTCATGGTCAGTTGCTGGCCGAGACGGAGCTGGAGCGATTGTTTCATTGCCGCGTGTAGTACCCCCCGTTACCCGTCATCATAGTGCAATGCAATACCAGCGGTCACAGGCGGAAATCGGTGCCGAGATAGACCCGCTGTACCTGCTCGTCGGCGAGCACCGACTCCGCCTCGCCCTCGGCGATGACCGCCCCCGCGTTCAGGATATAGGCCCGGTGGACGATGCCCAGCGTTTCGCGGACGTTGTGATCGGTGATCAGTACCCCGATGCCCCGCCCGGCCAGGTGACGGATGATCTCGCGGATGTCGTGCACCGAGATGGGGTCGACGCCGGCGAAGGGCTCGTCGAGCAGCATCACCCGGGGCCGGGCGGCCAGGGCGCGGGCGATTTCCACGCGCCGGCGCTCGCCGCCGGAGAGACTGATCCCGCTCTGCTCGCGGAGGTGTCCGATGCTGAGCTCCTCGAGCAGGGCCTCCAGCTCCGCCGTCCGCCCTTGCCGGTCCAGGTCCCGCCGGAGCTCCAGCACGCCGAGGATGTTATCGGCGACGCTGAGCTTGCGGAACACGGAGGCCTCCTGGGGCAGGTAGCCGAGCCCCAGGCGCGCGCGCCGGTGCATGGGCAGCGCGCCGATCTCGCGGCCATCGAGGAGGATGCGACCCGCATCGGCCCGGATCAGCCCCACGATCATGTAGAAGCAGGTGGTCTTGCCGGCGCCGTTCGGGCCGAGCAGGCCGACGATCTCCCCGGGCCCCACCGACAGAGCGGCGTCGGAGACCACCTGCCGGCCGCGATAGCGCTTGCTCAGGGCGCTGGCCTGGAGCTGACCGGCGGCGTCGCTCATTGGCCCTCGTCTTGCCCTTCGCCGTCGGGGTGCAGGGTGACCTCCACCCGGCGCTCGCTGCTGCTGTCGGCCTCCACACGGTCCGCGGCGATGTCGTAGCGCACGGTCTCGCCCCGGAACTCATCGCGACCGCGTTGCAGGTAGGCGCCGCCGGAGAGGTTGATGCGTTCCGGTGGGCCGGCGTGGTAGATCATCTCCGGTGCCTCGGCGTGGACGGGATCGCCGCCGTCACCGCGCTGGTCGCGGAAGGTGGCCGGGGTGCCCTCCACCTCGATCCGTCCCACGCCGCCGCCGTCGGCGCGGTAGACGCGGAGCTCGTCGCCGGTGATCCGCATCGCCCCCCGGGTGACCTCCACGTTGCCGCGGTAGGTGCTGACGCCGGCCGCGTTGTCCAGCTCACCCTGGTCGGCGCTCAGGTGCAGGGCACCGGCGCTGTCCTGCTCGGCCGCGGTGGCGGAGCCGCTGGCGAGGCCGAGGCCCGCCAGCAGGGCGAGGATCGCCAGCGTGCCACCGAGCGCCTCAGTTCGTCCCGTTCGTGTCATGGTGTCCCCTCACATTCGCCAGCAGTTCGACCCGTTGCTCGTCCAGCCAGGCCCGTGCCCCCCGGCCCTCGAGCCGGCTGTCCGGTGACTCCAGCGTGACCGGCCGCTCCGTCTCTGCATAGTCCCGGGCGGGCTCGAGCCGCAGCACCTCGGTGGACAGGCGCAACGGCCGCGGCGGATCCCGGTGCAGTACCACCGAGCCGGTGAGCTCCAGCAGCCGGGTGCCATCGGGTAGCGGCGTCAGTTCGGCCTGTTCGGCGCGCCCCTGCCAGGCGTGTGCGTCGCCGTCCGCTTCCCGCCGCCAGCGTGGCGACTGCATCTGCCAGCGGTCATCCGCGGGGAAGTAGGCCCCTCGGTCCGCCTCGAGCCGGAATTCCGGCCGCCCCGCGGTGTCGGTGCTGCGGATCTCTACCGCCGTGGCGTAGTAGCGGGCCTGCGGCTCGCGCACTGGCGGTGCCGCGCCCGGCGGCCCCGTCTCCACCCCGCCGAAGGACAACCATACCAGCAGCGCCATGAGCCCGGCCGCCACCAGCGGGAAGGCGATCCGATTGCGCTCAATCATGGCCGTCCATCAGCCCCTGCAGCAGCCCGCCGGCGGCGAGCACCAGCTCGCAGACCTCCCGGACCGCGCCGTTTCCGCCCCTGCGGGCGGTGACCCAGTGGGCCCGGCGCCGTACCCGCGGGTGGGCGTCCGCCACCGCCACCGCCAGGCCACAGCGTGCCATGGCCGCCAGGTCTACCAGGTCGTCACCGACGAAGGCGCAGGCCGCCGGCGGGAGCTCGAGCTCGGTCGCCAGCGCGGTGATCTCCGCGCCCTTGTCGCGTACGCCCTGGCGGAGCTGGCTGATCCCGAGCTCCCGGGCCCGCTCCGCTACGGCCGTGGAGCGTCGGGCGGTCACGATGGCGGTGGCGATGCCCGCCTCGTGTAACAGGGCGAGACCCTTGCCGTCGTGGATATGGAAGCGCTTGAAGGCCTCGCCGTCGCCGGCCATGTAGACGGCGCCGTCGGTGAGCACACCATCCACGTCCAGGGCGAGCAGCCGGATACCGGCGGCCCGCTCGACCACACCGGCCTCCGGGGCGGCGCAGTAGGCGTCGCGGAAGGCGTCCATCAGACCACGCCCGCGCGCAGCAGGTCGTGCATGTTCAGTGCGCCCACCAGCCGCAGCTCCTCGTCGACGACCGGAAGCGCCGAGATCCCGTGGGATTCCATCAGCGCCAGCGCCTCCGCAGCGAGGCGCTCGCGGGTGATGGTGTGGCCCCCGGGGGTCATCACCTCGCGGATGGGGGTGCGGTGGACGTCGACCTCCCGATCCAGGGCGCGGCGCAGGTCGCCGTCGGTGAACACGCCGATGAGCCGTTCGCCGTCATCGACCACGGCGGTCATCCCCAGGCCCTGGTTGGTCATCTCCACCAGCGCGTCCGCCAGCGGGGTCTGCGCCTGCACCCTCGGGGTGCGGGTGCCGGTATGCATGATGTCCTCGATGCGCAGCAGCAGCCGCCGGCCCAGGCGCCCGCCCGGGTGCGAACGGGCGAAGTCCTCCCGGGTGAAGCCGCGGGCGTCCAGCAGCGCCACCGCCAGGGCGTCGCCCATCACCAGGGTGGCGGTGGTGCTCGCCGTGGGCGCGAGGCCCAGCGGGCAGGCCTCCTCGGCGACGCTGACGTCGATGTGGACATCGGCGGTGCGCGCCAGGGTCGATTCCGGCCGCCCGGTGAGCGCGATCAGGGGCACGGACAGGCGCTTGATCAGCGGCAGGATGGTGGTGATCTCGTCGGTCTCCCCCGAGTTGGACAGGGCCAGGACCACATCGCGGGCGGTGATCATGCCCAGGTCGCCGTGGCTCGCCTCACCGGGATGGACGAAGAACGCCGGCGTGCCGGTGCTCGCCAGGGTGGCGGCGATCTTGCCCCCGATGTGGCCCGACTTGCCCATCCCCAGCACCACCACGCGGCCCTCGCAGGCGAGCATGTAGCGGCAGGCGCGGGCGAAGCCGGCGTCCAGCCGGCCGGCCAGGGCCTGTACCGCGGTGGCCTCGACCTCGATGACCGCGAGGCCCAGGCGCCGGAGGTCATCGTCGCGGATTGCGGGGGTGGTGGCTTCATTCATCGCTCATGCCTCACTCATATAGAGTAGCCCCTGAAAGCCCAGGTACGCAGCCAGCAGCAGGGCGCCCTCGAGGCGGTTGATATGGCCGTGGCCGAAACGCGACAGCGCCATGGCGGCGAAAACCACCGTGATCCCCGCCATCACCGGAAAGTCACGGATCAGGGTGAGCCGGTCGATGGCCAGGGGGTTGATGATGCCGGCGAGCCCCATGACCCCGAGCAGGTTGAACATATTGGAGCCGATGACATTGCCGATGGCGATGTCGTACTCCCCCTTGCGCGCGCCCGCGAGGCTCGCCGCGAACTCCGGGAGACTGGTGCCCAGGGCGACGATGGTCAGGCCGATGACCAGGTCGCTGACCCCCATGGCCTCGGCGACGTTCACCGCCGCCCAGACCAGGGCCCGCGAACTGGCGAGTAGCACCACCAGGCCCACCACCAGCCAGAGCAGGCTGCGGCCCAGGGGCAGGTCCGTGGGGATCTCGCTCTCGAACTCCCCCACCAGCACGTCCGCGTCCCCGCCGCGTCCCTGCAGGCCCATCCATATCAGCAGCGCACCCATGCCGGCGACCAGTACGGCGCCCTCCCAGAGGGAGAGCCAGCCGTCGAGGACGAAGACGTAGGCGACCCCCATGATCACCAGCAGCAGCGGGATCTCCCGGCGCAGCAGGCTGGAGCGGACCTGCAGGGGTATCAGCAGCGCGGTGGCGCCGAGGATCAGGCCGATGTTGGTGATGTTGGAGCCGATGGCGTTGCCCACCGCCAGCCCGGGGCTGCCCTCCCAGGCGGCGATGGCGGAGACCAGCATCTCCGGCGCCGAGGTCCCGATCCCCACCACAGTCAGCCCGATGATCAGTGTCGGGATGCCCAGGGCCCGTGCGGTGCCGGAGGCGCCGAGGACGAAGCGGTCGGCGCTCCAGGTCAGGGCGATGAAGCCGACGACGATGGTGGTCAGGTATAGGAGCATCGATGACGTTGCCCGTCCGCACTGAGAGCGCGACATGATACGGAGGGTCCCGCGGCTTCGCCAGGAAACCCGCCGTTGTGGCGGGCGTTTGACTGCCCCCTCGGCGTCGCGGATACTGCGGCGCTTGTCGACCCAGGCAGCGCACCATGACCGAGGACGCCGAGTCCCTGATCGATATCCGGGATCTGCATTTCTTCCGGGGTGATCGACCCATCTTCTCCGGCGTGGACATCCGTGTCCGCCGCGGGGAGGTCACCGCCATCATGGGCCCCAGCGGTACGGGCAAGACCACGCTGCTGCGGCTCATCGGCGGCCAGCTCCGGCCTGACCGCGGGGAGGTGCGAGTGGCCGGGGAGGCGGTGCCGCGACTGTCCCAGCGCCGGCTGTACGCGCTGCGCCGGCGCATGGGCATGCTCTTCCAGGCGGGGGGGCTGTTCACGGACCTCAACTGCTTCGACAACGTGGCCTTCCCGCTGCGCGAGCACACCCGGCTGTCCCGGTCGCTGATCCGGCAGCTGGTGCTGCTGAAGCTGGAGGCGGTGGGTCTGCGCGGCGCGCGGGGGCTCTTCCCCGCCGAGCTCTCCGGCGGCATGGCGCGCCGGGTGGCGCTGGCGCGGGCTATTGCCCTCGACCCGGAGCTGGTGCTCTACGACGAGCCTTTCTCCGGGCAGGATCCCATCTCCATGGGGGTGTTGGTGAAACTGATCCGCGAGCTCAACGACGCCCTGGGGCTGACCAGCGTGGTGGTCTCCCATGACGTCAAGGAGACCGCCGCCATCGCCGACTACATCTACGTGCTCGCCGACGGTGTAGTGGTGGCGGAGGGGACGCCCGAGGCGCTGCGTGCCTCCGATTCCCCCTGGGTGCGCCAGTTCATGGACGCCCGCCCGGACGGGCCGGTGCCGTTTCACTACCCCGGGCCGTCGCTGGCCAGCGATGCCTTCGGCGGGGACCGGTCGTGATCGAGGCCGTCCGCCAGCTCGGCGCCTGGGCACTCGCCCGCCTGGAGCGCTTCGGCCGCGGCAGCCTTTTTATCCTGCGCGTGCTGCTGGGGCTGCCGGCGCTGGTGCCGCGGTTCCGGCTGCTGGTGCATCAGGTCTACTCCGTGGGCGTGCTCTCGCTGGTGATCATCGTGGTCTCGGGCATCTTCGTGGGCATGGTGCTGGCGCTGCAGGGTTACAATACGCTGGTGGATTTCGGCGCCGAGGATTCCCTGGGCACGCTGGTGGCACTCTCCCTGATCCGCGAGTTGGGCCCGGTGGTGACGGCGCTGCTGTTCGCGGGCCGCGCCGGCTCGGCGTTGACCGCCGAGATCGGGCTGATGAAGGCCACCGAGCAGCTCTCCAGCATGGAGATGATGGCCGTGGACCCCCATCGACGGGTGCTGGCGCCGCGCTTCGCCGCGGGGATCATCGCCATGCCGCTGCTCTCGGCGATCTTCACCCTGCTCGGTATCCTGGCCGCCTACGTGGTGGGCACCGAGCTTCTGGGGGTGGATGCCGGTGCCTTCTGGTCGCAGATGCAGGCCAGCGTGTCGCTGAACGAAGACATCGCCAGCGGTGTCATCAAGAGCATCGCCTTCGGGGTGGTGGCCAGCTGGATCGCCGTGTTCGAGGGCTACGATTGTGCGCCCACCTCGGAGGGGGTAAGCCGGGCGACCACCCGGACGGTGGTGAATACCTCCCTGGCGGTGCTCGGTCTCGATTTCATTCTCACCGCCCTCATGTTCGACTAGGGCCGACGGATAAGGTGTTGGGCGATGGATAAAATGCGCACCACAGAGCTCGCCGTGGGGGTGTTCGTGGTGGCGGGGGTCGTGGCGCTGCTGGTGCTGGCGCTGCGGGTGAGCAATATCTCCGCCTTCCAGACCACCGAGGGCTATACCATTGTCGGGTATTTCGAGAACGTCGGCGGATTGCGCGAGCGTGCGCCGGTGCGCATGGGTGGTGTCCCGGTGGGACGGGTCAGCGCCATCACCCTGGATACGGAGACCTTTGAGGCCCGCGTGGAGATGACCATCGGTCACCGCTATGACAACCTGCCCGCGGATACCAGCGCCAGCGTCCTGACCTCGGGCCTGCTCGGCGAGCAGTACATCGGCCTGGAGCCGGGCGGGATGCCGGCCACGCTCCAGGACGGCGACGAGCTGATGCTCACCCAGTCCGCGGTGGTGCTGGAGAAGGTGATCAGCCAGTTCCTGTTCCAGCAGGCCGAGGGCGAATAGCCACGGGTTCGGAGGAAGGCTTCATGTTTGCACGAATCATCACTGCGCTGATGCTGCTGGCCGTGCTCGCTCCGGCGCACGCCGGGGAGCCGCAGTCGCCGGAGGAGCTGGTCCGCGAGACCACGCGGGAGGTCCGCGCTGTCCTCGAGGCCCACCGCGAGGAGATCGCCGACGACCCGAGCCTGGTCTACGAGTACGTCGCCGATCTGGTACTGCCGAAGTTCGACTTTGAGCTGATGAGCCGTTTCGTCCTCGGCCGCCACTGGAAAGACGCCAGCGAGGCGCAGCGCGAGCGCTTCGTGCGCGAGTTCCGCGGCCTGCTGATCCGTACTTATGGCACCTCGCTGTCGGAGTACAGCGGCGAGGAGGTCGACTTCCCGCCGATGAAGTCGGATCCCGAGCGCGGCCGGGTCACGGTGCCCACGGAGGTCATCCAGCCGGACGGCCCGGAGATTCCCGTGAACTACAGCCTCTTCCGCAATGATGCCGGTCAATGGCGGGTGTTCGACGTAACCATCGAGGGGGTCAGCCTGATCCAGAACTACCGCAGTAGCTTCGGTTCGGAGGTGCGCCAGAAGGGCCTGGATGCCCTTATCGAGCGGCTGGCGAAGCGCAACGAGGAACGCGGGGTGCCCCAGTGAGCGCGGCGCTGGATGGCGCCGGCGAGGGGGCGCTCCGGGTCACCGGCGAGTTGGACTTCGACAGTGTCGCGTTGTTGCCGGCGGCGTTGCCGGGCAGCGGCGACGCGGTGGTCGACCTCTCGGCGGTGGAACGCGCGGATAGCGCCGGGCTCGCGTTGCTCCTGGAGTGGGTCCGTGTCGCCCGGGCGGCGGGGCGGCAGGTGCGTTTCCGGGGGATCCCCCGGCAGTTGCTGGCCATAGCCCGGGTCAGCGGGGTGGATGCGATCCTGCCGCTCGAGGACAATGAGCCGATACCGAATCCCTGATCGAGCATCACCGGACAGCGAGGTAACGACCGAGACATGATGGAGCCGCAGCGTATTCGCGAGATCCTGGAGTCGGGCCTGACCGACGCGACGGTGGCGGTGGATGGTGACGGCCGCCACTTCCAGGCGCTTATCGTGAGCCCGGATTTCGAGGGGGTGCCCCTCATTCGGCGCCACCGCATGGTCAACGACCTGCTTCGCGAGCACATCGACAGTGACATGCTCCATGCGATCTCCATGCGCACCCTCACCCCCGGCCAGCACGCCGCGGAAGGGTCCTGACCATGGAGCCGAGGGCGGCAGGCGGGGGCGCATGGAACGGTTACTGATCCGCGGCGGGGTGCCGCTGGACGGCGAGATCCGCATCTCCGGGGCGAAGAACGCGGCGCTGCCCATCCTCGCCGCAACCATCCTCGGGGACGGGCCGACCACGGTCGGCAACATCCCCCATCTCCACGACATCACCACCACCATGGAGTTGCTCGGGCGCATGGGGGTGCGGTTGACCGTCGATGAGCGCATGCGCATCGAGGTGGATCCGCGGGGGGTGACCGATTGCTACGCCCCCTATGAGCTGGTCAAGACCATGCGCGCCTCCATCTTGGTGCTGGGGCCGCTGCTGGCGCGCTTCGGCGAGGCCGATGTCTCGCTGCCGGGCGGCTGCGCCATCGGTTCCCGTCCGGTGAATCTCCACGTCGAGGGGCTGCGCCAGATGGGTGCGGAGATCAGCGTGGAGGGCGGCTACATCCGCGCCCGCTGCCGCCGGCTGCGGGGCGCGCGATTGGTCATGGACCTGGTCACGGTGACAGGTACCGAGAACCTGATGATGGCCGCCACCCTGGCCGAGGGGACGACGGTCATCGAGAATGCGGCCCGCGAGCCGGAGGTGGTGGATCTCGCCAACTGCCTCAACGCCATGGGCGCCGGGGTGGAGGGCGCCGGCTCCGACACCATCACCGTCCACGGGGTCGAGCGTCTCCAGGGGACCCGCTACGACGTGCTGCCGGACCGTATCGAGACCGGCACCTACCTGGTGGCGGCGGCGATGACCGGCGGGCGGGTCCGGCTCAAGGACACCGCCCCGGGGCTGCTTGATGCGGTGATCGCCAAGCTCGGCGAGGCGGGGGCGGAGATCGCCGTGGACGGGCGAACGATCGACCTTGCGATGCCCGGCGGGCGCAGACCCCGGGCGGTGAATGTGCGCACCGCACCCTATCCGGCCTTCCCCACGGACATGCAGGCGCAGTTCTGTGCCCTGAACGCCGTGGCCGAAGGGGTGGGGATGGTCACGGAAACGGTGTTCGAGAACCGCTTCATGCACGTGCTCGAACTCCAGCGCATGGGTGCGGACATGCGCCTGGAGGGCCACACGGCGATCTCCACCGGGGTGCCCCGGCTCACCGGCGCACCGGTGATGGCCACCGACCTGCGGGCCTCCGCAAGCCTGGTCCTCGCCGGTCTGGTGGCCGAGGGCGAGACCTGCGTCGATCGCATCTATCACATCGATCGCGGCTACGAGTGCATCGAGGAGAAGCTGGTGCAGCTCGGCGCCAACATCCGCCGGGTACCGGCCTGAAGGGGATTATGCAAGAGCAACTGACCATCGCGCTGTCCAAGGGGCGCATCCTCGAGGAGACCCTGCCGTTGCTCGCCGCCGCCGGCATCGAGCCGGCGGAGGACCCGGAGGCGAGCCGCCGGCTGGTTATCCCCAGCAACCGCGACGGCGTGCAGTTGGTCATCGTCCGCGCCACCGATGTGCCCACCTACGTGGAGCACGGTGGCGCGGATCTGGGGGTGGCGGGCAAGGACGTCCTCCTCGAATACGGGGGACAGGGTCTGTACGAACCCCTGGACCTGGGTATCGCCCGGTGCCGGCTGATGGTGGCGGGCCGGCCCGGCAGTGAGGTGCTGCGCCGGCCGCGGGTGGCGACCAAGTTCGTGAACATCGCCCGCCGGCACTTCGCCGCCCAAGGGCGGCAGGCGGAGCTGATCAAGCTGTATGGCTCTATGGAGCTGGCGCCGCTGGTGGGTTTGGCGGACCTCATCGTCGACCTGGTGGATACGGGCAATACCCTGCGCGCCAACGGCCTGGAGCCGCTGGAGCCCATCGCCGACATCAGCTCGCGGCTGGTGGTCAACAAGGCGGCGATGAAGATGAAGTACCGACGCATACGCCCGCTGCTCGAGGGGCTGCGCGATGCGGTCGCGGCCGCTGCCTGAGCAACCGCCGGGAGGAATACGTAATGCTGGAGATCACCCGCCTTAGCACCACGCAGCCGGATTTCTGGGACAGCCTACAACAGCTCACCGACTGGGATGACGGCGCCACCAGCCGGGTCGAAGAGGTCGTCGCCGAGATCCTCCAGCGCGTCGCCGCCGAGGGGGATGCGGCGGTGCTCGAGCTCACGGCACGGTTCGACCGCCTCGCCGTCGACACCGCCGCGGAGCTGGAGGTGTCCGTCGATGAGCAGGAGCGGGCCCTGGCCGGGCTGGATGACGAGCAGCGCCGTGCCCTCGAGACCGCCGCCGCACGGATCCGGGACTACCATGCCCGCCAGCTCGGGGAGAGCTGGGAATATGCCGACGAGCACGGCAACCGGCTGGGCCAGCAGGTCACGCCGCTGGCCCGCGTGGGCGTGTACGTGCCCGGCGGCAAGGCCGCCTATCCCTCGTCGGTGCTCATGAACACCCTGCCGGCCAAGGTGGCCGGCGTCGACGAGGTGATCATGGTGGTCCCCGCCCCGGAAGGCGCGGTGAGTCCCCTGGTGTTGGCGGCCGCCCGGGTGGCCGGTGTCGATCGCGTCTTCCGCGTCGGCGGTGCCCAGGCGGTGGCGGCGCTCGCCTGCGGCACGGAGACCATCCCGGCGGTGGACAAGATCGTCGGGCCGGGCAACGCCTTCGTCGCCGAGGCCAAGCGCCGGGTGTTTGGCCGGGTGGGCATCGACATGGTGGCGGGGCCCTCGGAGATCATGGTCATCTGCGACGGCCAGACCGATGCCGAGTGGATCGCCATGGATCTCTTCTCCCAGGCGGAGCACGACGAGGACGCCCGCGCCATCCTGGTCTGCCCGGATCCACTGTTCCTGGATCAGGTCCAGGCGGCGATGGAGCGGCTGCTCCCCGAGATGGAGCGCTCGGAGATCATCCGTACGGCGCTCGGCCGGCGCGGCGCGCTGATCTACGTGCGGGACCTCGCCGAGGCGGCCGAGGTGGCGAACCGTATCGCCCCCGAGCACCTCGAGCTCTCGGTGGTGGAGCCACGCCACATGGCGGCCGGCATCCGTCACGCCGGGGCGATCTTTTTGGGTCGTCACACCCCCGAGGCCATCGGCGATTACTGTGCCGGGCCCAATCACGTGCTGCCCACCTCGCGGACCGCCCGGTTCGCATCGCCGCTGGGGGTCTACGATTTCCAGAAGCGTACCAGCCTGATCGAGTGTTCGCCGGCCGGTGGCGCCGCGCTCGCCGACGTGGCGGCGACGCTGGCCCGCGGCGAGGGGCTCACCGCCCATGCCCGCTCCGCGGAGATGCGTCGGGACGGCGAGGGGGCGGAACCGCGCTAGCCGGTGGGTCGCTCGGCGACGGCGAGGCGACGCTGGAAGACGCCGTCGCGGCCGATGCCCTCGATCTCCACCTCGCTGCCGGGCTCGTGGCGACTGATCCGACGCAACAGCGCGGCGGGTTCGTCCACCGGCTCCCCGTCCACGGCGAGGATGACATCGCCGGGCCGGATGCCGGCGCGGTCCGCCGGGCCGTCGCGCAAGACCCCGCTGATCAACACCCCGCCCGTCTCCGGCAGCGCCAGGCCATCGGCCAGGGGCGCGGTCACCGGCTGGACCTGCACGCCGATCCATCCGCGGATGGCACGGCCGTGCTCGATGAGATCCCGCATCACCCCGCGGGCGAGGCTCACCGGGATGGCGAAACCGATGCCCATGGAGCCGCCGGAGCGGCTGTAGATCGCGGTGTTGATGCCCACCAGCTCGCCGCGGGCGTTCACCAGCGCGCCGCCGGAGTTGCCCGGATTGATGGCGGCGTCCGTTTGTATGAAGTTCTCGAAGGTGGCCAGCCCCAGGTCGTCCCGGCCGGTGGCGCTGACGATGCCCTGGGTGACGGTCTGCCCGACCCCGAAGGGATTGCCCACGGCGAGCACCACGTCGCCCACCCGTAGCGATGCCGCGTCGCCGAAGGTGGCGTGGGGGAGCTCGCCGTCGATGTCGATGCGCAGCACCGCGAGGTCCGTCTCCGTGTCCCGGCCGATGAGCTGTGCCGCGGCACTGCGGCCGTCGTGGAGGAGGACCTCGATGGCCTCGGCATCCTCGACCACGTGGGCGTTGGTGAGGACGTAGCCGTCGGGGCTGACGATCACGCCGGAGCCCAGCGAGCGCTCCGGGCGCTGCTGCCTCGGCGGCGGGGCGCCGAAGAAGCGGCGCAACTCCGGGTTGTCGAAAAAGGGGTGCCGCGGGGTCTCCACGCTTCGGGTGCTGTAGACGTTGACCACCGAGGGCGCGGCCCGGTTGACGGCATCGGCGTAGGAGGCCATTCCCCGGTCGACGGCGCCGCTCTGCGCTGTCGGTGCCGGCGCCTCGGTGACCTGGATCACCGGGGCGGTGGTGTCGCCGAGCCAGGGGGCGAGCCAGAGGGCCGCCGCGGCGGCGAGCGCACCGACGATCACATAACGAAGGACGAAGCGGCCGATGCGGCTGGTTGGCATCGTGTGGATCCTCCCGGCTGGGGCCTTCCCCGCGCTATGATGGCGGCCCGTCTTATGGGAGGCATCATGGTACAGGTTCTCGAACTGGTGCGTTATTGCGACGAGACCCTCTCGAGCGCGGAGTTCAGTGACTACGCCCCCAACGGCCTGCAGGTGGAGGGCACCCGAGAGGTCAGCCGGCTGTGTAGTGCGGTGACCGCCAGCCGCGCGGTGGTGGAGCGTGCCGTGGAGGCCGGGGCGGACGCGCTGCTGGTCCATCACGGTTACTTCTGGAAGGGCGAGCCGGCGCCGCTGGTGGGCATGAAGGGCGAACGGGTGCGGCGGCTCATGGCCGCCGGTGTCTCGCTGCTTGCCTATCACCTGCCGCTCGACGCCCACCCCGAGCTCGGCAATAACGCCTGCCTCGCCGCGCGTCTCGCCCTGCGGGTGGAAGGCATCCACGCCGGCGCGGGCGTGCCGGGCCTGCTTTGGGAGGGGCAACTCGACGAGCCTCAGGCCCCCGAGGCGTTCGCCGCGCATGTCGCGGCCGTCACCGGCCGTGAACCATTGCATGTGGGTAGCGGGCCGGCGCGGATCCGGCGCCTGGCGTGGTGCACCGGCGCCGCCGAAGGGATGCTCGGTGCCGCCGCGGCCTTAGGAGTGGATGCCTTCATCAGCGGCGAGATCTCCGAGCGAACGACCCATGAGGCACGGGAGCTCGGGGTGCACTATTTCGCGGCCGGCCATCACGCCACCGAGCGCTACGGGGTGCAGGCCCTGGCTGATCACCTCGCGGGGGTGTTCGGCCTCGAGCATCTCTACCTCGAGGACGACAATCCGGTATGATACGCACCGGGCCTACCCGAAAGGGGTGCAGGCGGGTTGATCCAACGCACTGAAATAGAAACCGAAATACCGTACTTTCCGGGGTGCTCGCTTGACGCTTCGCGGCCGTTATTGGATCCTAAGGCGCCTTTGATGGGGCGTTTTTGCCCGCGCGGGCCGGGTCGCGGAAGCGCGGCGAGGCGGAATCCCAGCCTTAACCCAATGTCAGGGGGACGTGCATGAATCAGGATGGCACGGACAGGAGCAGGCGCCGCTTCCTCACCGGCGCCGTCACCGTCGTGGGCGGTGCCGGGGTGGTGGCGACCGCCGTTCCGTTTCTGTCCTACTGGCAACCGAGCGCCCGGGCCCAGGCCGCCGGGGCGCCGGTGGAAGTGGATATCAGCAAGCTCGAGCCGGGTCAGCGGATCTCGTTGGAGTGGCGGGGTAAGCCGATCTGGGTGTTCCGGCGCAGCGAGGACATGCTAGCCAAGCTGCCGGAGCTCAACGACCGGCTGCGCGATCCCGAGTCCAGCGTGGAGAGCCAGCAGCCCCCCTACGCCCAGAACGAGACGCGCTCCATCCGCCCGGAGGTCGGAGTGCTCAACCCGATTTGCACCCACCTGGGTTGCATCCCGTTGTACCGGCCGGAGGTGGGCTCGGTGGACGCGGACTGGCCGGGGGGACTGTTCTGTCCCTGCCATGGCTCCAAGTTCGATATGGCGGGCCGCGTCTTCCAGGGGGTGCCGGCGCCGACCAACCTGGAGGTGCCCCCCTACTGGTACCCGGAAGAGAACCGGATCGTGGTCGGTGAGCATCAGGACGGAGGAGCCGCGTAATGAGCGAGGGCACCAAGACCACGGGGCTGCTGGGCTGGATCGATGATCGCTTCCCGCTCACCAAGATGTGGGAGGAGCACCTCTCCCGCTACTACGCCCCCAAGAACTTCAACTTCTGGTACTACTTCGGCTCCATCGCGCTGCTGGTGTTGATCCTGCAGATCCTCACCGGCATCTGGCTGACGATGAACTATAACCCCAGCGCCGAGGGGGCGTTCGACTCGGTGCTCTATATCATGCGCGACGTCAACTGGGGTTGGCTGATGCGCTATATGCACTCGACGGGGGCGTCGGCATTCTTCATCGTCGTCTACCTGCACATGTTCCGCGCGCTGCTGTACGGCTCCTACAAGAAGCCCCGGGAGCTGCTGTGGATCTTCGGCATGCTGATTTACGTGGCCCTGATGGCCGAGGCCTTCATGGGCTACCTGCTGCCCTGGGGTCAGATGTCGTTCTGGGGCGCGCAGGTGATCACCTCGCTGTTCGGCGCCATCCCGGTCGTAGGCGATGAGCTGGTGACCTGGATCCGCGGTGACTACAACATCTCCGGGGTGACGCTGAACCGCTTCTTCGCGCTCCACGTCATCGCCGTGCCGCTGGTGCTGGTGCTGTTGGTGGTCGCCCACATCCTGGCGCTCCACGAGGTGGGCTCCAACAACCCCGACGGTATCGACATCAAGAAGAACAAGGACGCCAACGGTGTGCCCAAGGACGGCATCCCGTTCCATCCCTACTACACGGTCAAGGACCTGTTCGGCTTCGGGGTATTCCTGTTCTTCTTCGCCGCGGTGGTGTTCTTCGCGCCGACCTTCGGCGGATTGTTCCTGGAGGCACCCAACTTCCAGCGTGCCGACCCGCTGGTGACGCCGGAGCACATCGTGCCGGTGTGGTACTTCACGGCCTTCTACTCCATCCTGCGGGCGGTGCCCGATAAGCTCATGGGCGTGATCGCCATGGGCGCGGCGATCGTGGTCCTGTTCGTGCTGCCGTGGCTGGATCGCGGGCCGGTGCGTTCGATCCGCTACCGCGGGCTCGGCTACAAGGTGGCCCTGACGCTGTTCGCCATCGCCTTCGTGTTCCTGACCTATCTGGGCATGCAGGTCCCGTCGGATGAGATCCTGGGGCTGACCGTGACCACTTGGGCACGGATCAACAGCGTCGTGTACTTTGGCTTTTTCGTGTTCCTGTGGGTGTACACGTTCTTTGGCCTGGAAAAGACCAAACCGGTGCCGGCAAGGGTGAAGGACTAATGAGAAAGACCACCGTGGCACTGCTGCTGGCGCTGCTCCCGGGCGTAGTCCTGGGCGCCGGCGGTGGGCAGGATATGATGGATCCGCAGGTGGATGTCACCGATACGCAGTCCCTGCAGCGCGGGGCGAAGCATTTCGCCAATTACTGCATGGGCTGTCATTCCCTGGAGTACCTGCGCTACAACCGGATGGGCGCAGACCTCAACATCCCCGACGACGTGATCGACTCGCAGCTGATCTTCGACGGCAGCCAGGTCCACGCGCCGATGCGCAGCAGCATGGATCCCGCGGACGGAAACGAGTGGTTCGGGGCAGCGCCGCCGGATCTCTCCCTTACCGTGCGCGCCCGTGGGGCGGATTGGGTGTATACCTATCTCAATACCTTCTACCGGGACCCGGATTCGTCCACCGGCGTGAACAACCTGGTGCTGCCGGGCTCGTCCATGCCCCATGTGCTCTGGACGCTGCAGGGCATCCCGGAGCCGGTCTACGGCGAGGGCGCGGACGGCGAGCTCCACGTGGTGGATGTGGACGCACCGGAAGAGGCCGGTATGCTCAGCGAGGAGGAGTTCCACCGCGTCACCCGGGACATCACCAACTTCCTGGCCTACGCCTCGGAGCCCATCAAGGCAGAGCGTCAGCGCGTCGGTATTTGGGTGCTGCTGTTCATCGCGGTCTTCACGGCACTGGCCTACCTGCTCAAACGAGAATACTGGAAGGGCGTCCATTGAGCCGCGGGGTCGTCGATGGCCACCGGTAGCCGGCGCTCGGTGATGACGCTGTTTTCGGGGCCGACCTGTGTGTACAGCCACCGAATCCGGCTGGTGCTTGCGGAGAAGGCAATCTCCGCGGAGATCGTGGACGTGGAGCCGGGTGGGCCGATCCCGGAGGACCTGGCCGATCTCAACCCCTACGGAGAGGCGCCGACGCTGGTTGACCGTGACCTGGTCCTCTACGACAGCCGCGTGATCGCCGAGTACTTGGACGAACGCTTCCCGCATCCGCCGTTGATGCCGGTGGATCCGGTCTCCCGGGCCAAGGCCCGGCTGGTGATCTCGCGGATCGAGCGGGACTGGGTGGCGCCGTTGTACGCCCTTGAGGCGGCCACCGGACGTGACGAGGAACGAAGCCGGAAGGCGCTGGCCGAGAGCTTGGTGGCCAGCGACGAGGTATTCGGCTCCGGCATGCCGTTCTTCTTGAGCGAGGAGCTGTCCATGATGGACTGCGCGCTGGCGCCGCTGTTGTGGCGGCTCCATCATTTCGGCGTGGCGGTGCCGGCAAGCGCCCAGCACATCCATGCCTATGCCCAGCGGCTGTTCGAGCGGGAAGCGTTCCAGAAGAGCCTGAGCAGCGCCGAGCGCGCCATGCGCGCATAGGCGTGGCGGTTTGTAGCGACAGCGACAGTGACAGTGACGAGGGGCATGACACCGAAGCGACCCTATCTCATCCGCGCCTTGTACGAGTGGATCACCGATAACGGCTTCACCCCGTACCTGCTGGTGGACACCTCGGTCACCGGGGTGGAGGCGCCGCTGGAGTACGCCGACAACGGCAAGCTGGTGCTCAACGTGGCGCCGTCCGCGGTCCGGGGCCTGGAGCTCGGCAACGACTGGGTGGGCTTTAATGCCCGCTTCGGGGGTGCGCCCCGGGACGTCTTCCTGCCGGTGGGCGCGGTCGTTGCGATCTATGCCCGGGAGAACGGACAGGGCATGCTCTTCGGCGAGGAGGACGACGGTGGCGGTGACCAGGGCCCGCCCCCCGACGGGCCCGAAGGCGGTGGCGAGGGCGGCAACGGCGGTGCCCGCAAGCCCTCGCTGCGCGTAGTCAAGTAGGTCCGAACAGGCTCCGGTCGATGAGATCGCAGAGGCAATGGATGACCAGGAGGTGTACCTCCTGAATCCTGGCGGTCACCGTTGCCGGTACCCGTATCTCCACATCCCCCGCCTGCATCATTGAACCGATGCGCCCACCATCGCGGCCGGTGAGGGCGATCACCACCACGCCGCGCTCGTGGGCGGCCTCGATGGCGGCCACCACGTTGTCGCTGTTACCACTGGTGGATATCGCCAGCAGGCAGTCGCCGGGCTGGCCGAGGGCCCGTAGCTGGCGCGCGAAGATTTCCCGGTAACTGAAGTCATTGGCCACCGAGGTCAGCGTTGAGCTATCGGTGGTCAGGGCGATGGCCGGCAGGCCCGGCCGATCCATTTCGAAGCGGTTGAGCAGCTCCGAGGAGAAGTGCTGCGAGTCCGCCGCCGAGCCGCCATTGCCGCAGGCGAGGATCTTGTTCTCCGCCTGCAGGGCCCCGGTCATTCGCTCGCCGGCCTCCAGTATGGCCGGGGCGAGTCGGTCCATCGCCATCTGTTTGGTGCGAATGCTCTCGTGGAATTGCTGCGCGATGCGCTCATGTAGGTCCATGCGGTTCGTCGTCCCGGTCTCTAGTCGTCGGCGCGAAAGGCGTCACGGAGCCAGGTGGTCTCGCCGTCGGCATCGACGGTGACCACATCGAAACGGCACGGCCGCTGGTGGGCCCCGTGACGGTGGAGATAGTAGCGGGCCGCTCGCACGACACGGCGGCGTTTGCCGGCAGTGATGCTTTCCGCGGCGGTGCCGTAGTCCTCGCGGCTACGCAGGCGAACCTCGACGAAGACCAGGGTGCCGCCGTCGTCCATCACAAGGTCGAGCTCTCCGCCCCGGCTGCGGAAGTTGCGGGCGAGGCAGGTCAGTCCCCGGTGCTCGAGATGACGGCAGGCGATCGCCTCGCCGCCTGCGCCTCGGGCATGTCGGCTCGGGGTCCGGTCCGTCATTGGCGCGGTGCCGGCGTCGTCCAGGCCGCCGGTTCGGCTTCCTCGCTGTCGCCCCCCGTGGGCATAGCGCCCGGGGCGTCTACCGTCCCGGCACGATCATCCGCGGCATCGTCGCCGTCTCCCGCCGGCATTCCCTCCGCAAGGGTCGGCGCCGCGGCTAGCCCCTCCGCGGTCACCACGGTGGCGGCGGGTGCCCGGTGAATGACCCCATCGGCGGCCACCGTCAACGCCCCGGAGGCACCGGGCAAGGCAGGCTTGCCGGCCCCGGGCTCGCCTCGGCGGAGACGGCCGATGAGCCGGTGGGCGTCGATGCCGAGGGCCACGAGCTCCGGCAGTCCCTCCATGGTCTCCCCCCATTGACGCGTCGCTGTGCTACGCAAGGCCTCCAGCTCGCCGTCCATACCCCCGGGGGCCAGCCAGGGCACGGTGACCAGGCGCAATCCCTCCAGATCCTGGTGGGCCGACGCGTCCGCGGGGCGCGGGTAGGCGTGGGAGGTAGCGTACACCGGGACCTGCAGCCCGTGATGAAAGCGTATCTGCGGCAACAGCAACCGCGCCTGCCGGGGGAAGGCGGCCAGGAATACCGCCTCCATGTCCTGGCGCCGGTAGGGGCTGAACTCCAGTGACCGGCGGAGGTGGTCCCGCAGCGCACGATAGCGGCGCTGGCTGGCGTCGAGGTTGAACAGGGCCTCCAGGGTGTCGCTGTGGTCGTTGGCTTCGGGGTCATAGGTGGCGGATTCGATGATCTCGCCGCCGGCCTCCCGGAAGCCCTCGCGGTAGGCGCCGGCCACTCGTTCGCCCCACTCATTGCGCGGGGTCAGGAGCACGGCCCGCCGTATCCCGGCGGTGCGGGCCGTACGGGCCACCGACCGGGCGTCGTCCTCGGGGGCCAGGCCGAACTGGAAGGTCCGTTCGCCGCCGAGGCCCGGCTCGGTCGTGTTCAGCGCCAGTAGCCGGCCGGGGCCGTCGTGACGCTCCAGTACCGCGCGCACCGCGTCCTTGGTGAGGGGGCCGACGATCAGGTCGGCCTCCTGAGCCTGCTCATAGGCGGACAGGGCACCGGCGACATCACCGCGGGTGTCGTGGATCTCCAGGCGCGCGCGCTCACCCCCGGCCGCATAGTAAGCGGTGAGGAAACCGTCGCGGATGGCCCGTGCAGGCTCCGCCAGGCGACCACTGAGCGGGAGGAGCAGGGCGATGTTCTCCGGTGGCCGGAGCTCGGCGCGCAGGCGCTCGATCAGCTCCGGGGCAAAACCGCCGGCAGGGTGATCGGGAAAGCGTTCCCGCCAAGCGGGGAGCACCGCCTCCAGCGCCGCCTCGTCACCGCGGGCCTCGCGCAGGCGCCGGGCGAGGTCGAACCAACCGGCCGCGGTGGCCTCCTCAGCCTCCTCGGCGGCCCGGGCGAGTGCCCTGGGCTCCATGCCGGCGAGCGCCTCCCAGACGTCTTCCGCCGCCTCCGCGGCGAGCCCGAGATAGCCGTGGCGCCGCATCAACAGCCGAGCGGCCTCCGGATCCCGCCCGCGTTCGCGCTCCGCAGCGGCCAGGGTGTCGAGCCAGACCGCGATCACCGGGTCCGCCAGGTCCCGCGGGATCGGGGTCAGCTCCCGGGCCACGCGCTCCGCCGGCGGTGGGGTATCCGCCAGGAGGATCTCCAAGAGCACGGGCAATCGCTGCGGGCCCTCGCCGGCGATTCCCGCATCACTGTCGCGAACCGACGATAGGGTCTCGGCGGCACGCCGGCGATCCCCCGACTCGCTGTAGAGGACTGCTGCCTGCAGACGCAGCGCGTTGGCCTGGGCGCCCGGTTCCAGCCCCCCGGCGGCCTCGGTCAGTGCCCCGGCGGCCTCACGCCATTGGCCCTGGGCCACCAGCCGCGTCGCCTCCCGTTCGGCGGTGCGCCGCGTCTCGGCGCCGGGCTCCGGCGTCGGCGCAATGGCGCAACTGGCCAGCACGGTGGCCAGCAGGAGCAGGGGCAGGAGCCTCAATGCGGTGGTCCGGGGCATGGATATTCCGGGGTTGTGAACACGGTGGTGCGGCTCGCGGTGACGGCGCCCAGCCGTTAGACTGCGCAGGCGGCGCCGGCCGTGATTGCGATAGAGTATCCGCAGGGTGGAAACAGCGTGTCAAACGTCTCGGGTCGGTTGTATGTGGTCGCCACGCCCATCGGCAATCTGGGCGACATCACCGGCCGTGCGGTCGAGACCCTGGGCGCGGTGGCCCGCATCGCGGCGGAGGATACCCGCCACACCGCCCGCCTGCTCTCCCATCTGGGGATCCGCCGCCCGCTGATCAGCCTGCACGAGCACAACGAGCCCGCCCGTATCGAGCGTATCGCGGCGGCGCTGGCGGCGGGGGAGGATGTGGCGCTGGTCAGCGATGCCGGCACGCCGCTGATCAGCGACCCGGGCTTCCGCCTGGTTCGCACCCTGCGCGAGCGCGGCTATCCGGTGGTCCCCATTCCAGGGCCCTCCAGCATCATCGCTGCCCTTTCGGTGGCCGGACTACCCAGTGACCGTTTTGTCTACGAGGGGTTTCTCCCGGCCAAGGCTACGGCGCGGCGCCGGCGGCTGGAGGCCCTGGCCGCCGAGACCCGGACCCTGGTGCTGCTGGAGGCCGCCCACCGCATCGAGTATGCCCTGGCGGACCTGGCGGCGGTGTTCGGCGCCGAGCGGGAATGCTGCCTTGCCCGCGAGCTGACCAAGCGCTTTGAGACGGTGCGGCTCGGCACCCTGGGCGAGTTGGCGGCATGGGTCGCCGATGACCCGGAGCAGCGCCGTGGCGAGCTGGTGTTGGTGGTCCGTGGCGCGGAGACTGTCATCGCGGAGACCACGGTGTCGACGACCCGATTGCTCGAGGCGCTGGTCGCCGAGATGCCGCCGCGCCGGGCCGCGCGCCTGGTGGCCCGGCTTACCGGGGAGAGCGCCAACCAGTTGTACCGCCGCATTGCCGGCGATGGCGACTGATCTGGTATCCTTGTTGTCGGGAAGTCGGCCGGACGGTCGCTGTCCCGCCACAACGCGTGGGAACCTCTGCGCAGTGTGCTGCACGGGGTGAGCGCGTGTTGGGGCGGGACGGAGGAAAGTCCGGGCTCCACAGGGCAGGGTGCCAGGTAACGCCTGGGCGGCGAGAGCCGACGGAAAGTGCCACAGAAAACACACCGCCGATGATCCCGCCCCTGCCCCCGGTGCGCAGGCATGCCAAGGTGTCGCGATCGCCGGGGGCAGGGGCGGGACGCAGGTAAGGGTGAAAAGGTGCGGTAAGAGCGCACCGCGCGGGTGGTAACACGCCGCGGCACGGTAAACCCCACCCGGAGCAAGACCAAATAGGGGAGCGCTCGCGTGGCCCGCGCGGCTCCCGGGTAGGTCGCTAGAGGTGTCCGGTGACGGGCGCCCCAGAGGAATGACCGTCCTCGACAGAACCCGGCTTACAGGCCGGCTTCCCACCTTCCTTTCCGGTAACGTTTTTCCCGCATTCCCCGCAATTTCCCTGCTGAAGTTAACGCGTGATGGGGCTGTTTTTCATAGCTTCATGTTTCGCAATGAATTTTATCTGTACTCTTTTTGTTTTCCATTGCTGCTTGGAGGACGGTTCGTAAGTTCCTGAGCCGAATGAAAAAAGTACGGCCGACACAGGTTGACGGGGTGCTGGGGGGTACCTATAGTGTGTCGTCAAGTGGGGAAAAGTGGTGGGAAATGGAATTCCCGGGTCGCAAAGGGGTTGCTGAGTGTTTCGCGGTGTCACCCATATCAACCTGGATGCGAAGGGCCGGATCGCCTTTCCAAGCCGCTACCGCGAGCGGTTGCAATCCCTGTGTGAGGGTGAGCTGGTGCTGACGGTGGATCGCGACCACTGTCTGCTGGTGTATCCGCTCCCGGAATGGGAAACCATCGAGCAGAAACTGGTGAACCTGCCCGGGCTCAACCGGACGGCACGGCGACTGCAGCGGCTGCTCATCGGTCACGCCACCGAGTGCCAGCTCGACGGCAACGGCCGCATCCTCGTACCTCCGCCCCTGCGCGAGTTCGCTTCGCTGGATAAACGCACCGTCCTCATCGGCCAGGGCAATAAGTTCGAGCTCTGGGACGAGGCGGAGTGGCTGCGGCGCCGCGCCGAATGGCTGGCGGAGGCGTCGGAGGAAGAGGACCTACCCGCGGAGCTGGAGGCACTGTCACTGTGATGGCCGGCGCGGACGCCAACCAGGGAATGCACCGCCCGGTGCTCGTGGAGGCGGCGGCCGAGGTGTTGTCGCCGCCCACCGACGGCGTCTGCATCGATGCGACCTTCGGGCGGGGCGGCCACGCAGCCCGGCTGCTGGAGCGCCTCGGAGAGGGGGGCGAGCTCTGGCTCATCGATCGGGACCCGGACGCCATCGCTGCTGCCCAGCGGCGTTTCGGTGCCGACCCCCGCTGCCGCATCCGGCGGCAGTCCTTCGCCGAGCTCGGCGCCCTCGCGGAGCGCGAGGGGCTGCGTGGACGGGTGGACGCCTTGCTCCTGGATCTCGGTGTCTCTTCGCCGCAGCTCGACGAGCCCGAGCGGGGATTCAGCTTCCGCCATGACGGGCCGCTGGACATGCGCATGGACCCCGACAGCGGGCCCACCGCTAGGGATTGGCTGGCAGGGGCGGGACCCGGAGAGATCGTGCGGGTGCTGCGTACCTACGGTGAGGAGCGTTACGCCCGACGCGTTGCGAACGCCATCGTCCGTGCCCGCGAGGCCGGGGCGTTGCCGGAGCGCACCACCGGCCTCGCCGAGCTGGTCGCCGCGGCACTCCCGAGGCATGAGCACCACAAGCACCCGGCGACCCGCACCTTCCAGGCCCTGCGCATCGTGGTCAACGGTGAGCTGGAGGCACTGGAGGCGGCCCTGGCGGCGGTACGCTCGCTGCTGGCCCCCGCCGGGCGTCTGGCGGTGATCAGCTTCCATTCCCTGGAGGACCGCATGGTCAAGCGCTTCATCCGCGACGCCAGCCGCGTGGGCGAGCTACCCCCGGGTGTCCCTGAGCCGCCGCCGGAGCGGCGGCCGTGGCTGCGTCCGGTGGGGAGGCCGATACGCGCCGAGGCGGTCGAGACCGAGGGCAACCCCCGGGCGCGGAGCGCGGTAATGCGATGCGCGGAGCGGCTGGCATGAGCTCGGCCTGGGTGATCGCCGGCCTGACGGTCGCGGTGGCGGCCAGCGCGGTGGCTCTGGTCCACACCAAGCACGAGAGCCGCCAGGTGTTCGTCGCCCTGCAAGCCCTCGAGCGCGAACGGGACGCGTTGGATGAGGAGTGGGGGCGGCTGCGCATCGAGCAGGGGACCGTGGCCACCCACGGCCGGGTGGAGCGTCTCGCCCGCGAGCGCTTGGATATGCGGCTTCCGGACAGCGAGGAGATCGTGATCATCAAGGGGTCGGGAACGGCCGGGGGGACGGGGCAGTGAGCAGCACGGGCAAGGCCACCGAAGGGCAAGGGCGCTGGCGCTTCTGCGTCGTCGCCGCCATCCTGGCCCTGCTCGGTTTCGCCCTGGTGGCCCGCGCGGTGGAGATCCAGTTCGTCGAGCGCGACTTCCTCGAGGGGCAGGGGCAGGCACGGCATGTGCGGGTGAACACCATCCCCGCGCACCGTGGCATGATTACCGACCGCTTCGGCGAGCCGCTTGCGATCAGTTCGCCGGTGGATTCGGTCTGGGCGGACCCCGGTCCGCTGCTGGAGGCTAGGGAGCGGATCCCGGGGCTGGCCGAGGCCCTGGGGCTGGATGCAGAGGCCCTTACGCGCAAGCTCGAGCGCCGCCGGGAGCGGGAATTCGTCTACATCCGCCGCCATGTCACCCCCGCGACGGGGCGCCGGATCATGGACCTCCGTATCCCCGGGGTGTCGCTGCAGCGGGAGTACCGCCGGTTCTATCCCACCGGGGAGGTCAGTGGCCACGCCGTGGGCTTCACCAATATCGATGACCGCGGCCAGACGGGCTTGGAGCGCGCCTATGACCGCTGGCTGTCCGGTCGTCCCGGGGCGAAACGGGTGGTGCGCGACCGTATGGGTCGGGTCGTGGAGGACGTGGAGCTGCTCCGAGAGCCGGAGCCGGGGCGGGATCTGACCCTGAGCCTGGACCGGCGCTTGCAATACATCGCCTATCGTTCGCTGAAGTCGGCGGTGCAGCGCCACGACGCCCGTGGTGGGTCGGTGTTGGTGCTGGATGCTCGCAGCGGCGAGGTGCTGGCGATGGCCAACCAGCCAGGCTTCAATCCCAATGACCGCGGCCAGCTCCAGGGCGAGCGCTACCGTAATCGGGCGGTCACCGACGTGATCGAGCCCGGCTCCACCATCAAGCCCTTTGCGGTGGCGGCGGCACTGGAGAGTGGCGACTACCAGCCGACCACGCGGGTGGACGCCGGTCCGGGTTGGATGATGGTGGGCGGGAACACCGTGCAGGACGTACACAACTACGGCGATATCGACGTGGCCACCGTGCTCCAGAAATCGAGCAACGTTGGCATCACGCGCATTGCCCTCTCCCTGGAGCCCGGCGATATCTGGGAGGTGATCGACGCCGCGGGTTTCGGACGCTCCACCGGTAGCGGCTTCCCCGGGGAGGCCGGGGGCTATCTCGACCCCCTGCCACCGGACAGCCGCTTTGAGCGGGCGACGTTGGCCTTCGGCTACGGCCTCTCGGCCACACCCCTGCAGCTCGCCCAGGCCTACGCGGCGCTCGCCAACCGTGGGCGCATGCCGTCGGTGAGCTTCCTGCGTGACGCCGGGGATCAGCCGCCGCGCCGGGTGATTTCCGAGGGTACCGCCGATCAGGTGCTGCAGATGCTCGAGCGGGTGGTGGGCCCGGACGGGACGGCGCAGACGGCGGATATCGGTGGCTATCGGGTCGCCGGTAAGACCGGCACCTCGAAGAAGGCCTCGGCCGGCGGCTACGCCGATGATCGCTACGTGGCCCTGTTCACCGGCGTCGTCCCTGCCAGTGATCCCCGATTCGTGGCGGTGGTGATGGTGGATGAGCCCGGCGGGGACCAATACTACGGCGGCCAGGTGGCCGCCCCGGTGTTCCGCGAGGTCATGTCCCAGGCACTCCGTCTGTATAACGTGCCGCCGGACGCGGGGGATACGCTGGGTGACCTGATGATGGCGGAGGGGCGGCGGCCATGACGGGGCCCTGGGATCTCACCGCGCTGCTGCGGCCCTGGGTCGAGGATGCCCCGGCGGGGGCGATATCGGAGCTGGCCCTGGACAGCCGGGAGGTCCGTCCGGGTGGTGCCTTCCTAGCCGTCCGGGGCAGCCGCTCCCATGGAATACAGCACCTCGAGGACGCCCTGGCGCGGGGCGCCGGCGCCGTGCTCTGGGAGCCCGCCGAAGGGGCGGACGCCGCCGCGGTGGGCGACGCCTGCGCCGCCGCCGGCGTGCCCGTCGTCGCGGTCCCGGGCCTGGCGACGCTGGCCGGACCCATCGCCGCCCGCTTCTTCGGCGAACCCGCGGCGCATCTCCGGCTCGTGGGGGTCACCGGCACCGATGGCAAGACCTCGTGCTCGCATTTCATTGCCCGGGCGCTGGATGGCCGGGATGAGCCCTGGGCGGTCATCGGCACCCTCGGCTGGGGGCAACCGGGCCGGCTCCGGGAGGCCACCCATACCACCCCCGATGCGGTGCAACTGCAGCGCCAGCTGGCGACCCTGGCCGAGGCGGGGGTGCGGGGCGCGGCCATGGAGGTCTCCTCCCACGCCCTGGACCAGCACCGCACCGCCGGGATCACCTTCGCGGTGGCGGTACTGACCAACCTCAGTCGTGATCACCTGGACTATCACGGCAGCGAGGCGGCCTATGCGCGGGCGAAGGCCCGACTGTTCACCGCCCCGCCGCCGAATCACTCGGTGCTCAACCTCGATGATCCTTTTGGTCGGGCGCTTGCCCGCCGATGCGGCGAGGCGGTGATCGGCTACAGCGCAGAGGGCGCCCCGGGTGCCCGTGTCCGCGCCGATGCCGTGCGCCCGCGCCGGGATGGCATGGCGCTGACCCTGCACATCGACGACGCCGCACGGGGGCTGCGCGTCCCGCTCTTCGGCGCCTTCAACGTGGCGAACGTGCTCGCCACCGCCGGGGCCGCCCTGGCCCTGGGCCACGACGTCGACGACCTCGTCACGGCGCTGGGGCGGCTGCGGCCGGTACCCGGTCGGATGGAGGCCCTGGGGGGTGGCGAAGGGCCCACCGTGATCGTCGACTACGCCCATACCCCCGCCGCCCTCGAGGCGGCGCTGGCCGCGACGCGGGCCCATTTCCCGGGACGTCTCACCTGTGTGCTCGGCTGCGGCGGTGATCGCGATCCGGGTAAGCGGCCGCTGATGGCGGGTGCCGCCGAACGCCTCGCTGACGCCGTGGTGCTGACCAGCGACAACCCCCGGGGCGAAGCGCCGGAGCGGATCCTGGCCGACATGCGAGCCGGGCTCGCCGACGCCGGCGCTGCGACGATCCTGGCGGACCGCGGCGAGGCGATCCACGCCGCGGTGACGGCCTCCGGTGCCGGTGATGTGGTGCTGATCGCCGGCAAGGGTCACGAGGCCTGCCAGGTGATCGGCGATCGGGTCCTTCCCTTCAGCGATCGCGACGAGGCGGCCGCCGCACTGGCGAAGCGGGAGGGCGCATGGAGCCGGTGAGGGTCTCTGAGCTCATCGCCGCCCTCGGCGAAGGGCGCCGAATCCACGGCGACGCCATTATCACCGAGGTGTGTATCGACTCCCGCCAGGCCGGGGAGGGCGCGCTGTTCGTGGCCCTGCCCGGTAGTCGCACCGACGGTCATGCCTTCGTGACGGCCGCCCGCGATGCGGGGGCGGCGGCCGCCCTGGTGGCCCGCCCGGTGGAGGATCCGCTACCCCAGTGGCAGGTGGACGACCCCGCGGCGACCCTGGCCCGCCTCGGGGCCTGGGTTCGGGCGCAGGTGGGGGCCACGGTGGTGGCGGTGACCGGCTCCAACGGCAAGACCACGGTCAAGGAGATGATCGCCGCCATACTCCGCCAGGGGGATGAGACCCTTGCCACCGCCGGCAACCTCAATAACGAACTGGGTGTGCCGCTGACGTTGTGCCGTCTCAACGCCGGGCACCGCTATGCCGTCATCGAGATGGGCTGTAATGCGCCCGGGGACATCGCCCGGCTGGCGGCGCTGGCGGCGCCGCACGTGGGCGTGGTGACCAACGCGGGCCCTGCCCATCTGTCGGGGTTGGGCGACATCGCCGGTGTCGCGCGGACAAAGGGTGAACTGTTCGCCGGGCTGCGCCCCGACGGGGTTGCGGTGATCAACGCGGATGACGATTATGCGCCGCTTTGGCAGCAGCTGGCGGGGAGGCGGCGAAAGGTGACGTTCGGGACCACTGACGGCGTGGATGTGCGCGCGGGGGTGAACGCCAGCGGCGATATGCGGTTGCGCCTGCCCGGCGGAGAAGAGCAGACGGTGCGTCTGCGCCATCCCGGCGCCCACAACCGGATCAATGCGGCGGCTGCGGCCGCCGCTTCGCTGGCGGCCGGGGGATCGGCCGCGTGGATACGCCCGGCCCTGGAGCAGCTGGAGGCAATTGGCGGACGCGGCACCGAGCATGGGCTTCGTGGCGGCGTGCGGGTGATCGACGACAGCTACAATGCCAATCCCGCGTCCCTCCGGGCGGCGGTGGACGTATTGGCCGCCGCCCCCGCCGGCTGGGTGGTGCTCGGCGACATGGGCGAGCTCGGTGCGGAGGGTGCTCGGCTGCACCGTGAGGCCGGCGCCTACATGCGCGCTGCGGGCGTGGAGCGCCTGTTCACCCTGGGTCCCCTGGCCGCGGAGGCGGCCCATGGCTTCGGCGAGGGGGCCGCGAGCTTCACCGAGTTGGACGCCCTGGTGGCTGCCCTGGATTCGTCGCTGCGGCCGGGGGTGCGGGTGCTGGTCAAGGGCTCGCGCTCCGCAGCCATGGAGCGGGTGGTGGCCGCCTTGGTCGAGCGTCGCGGCGCGGCGGGGGAGGGCTGATCATGCTGCTCGCCCTGGCAAGCTGGCTGGAGGGGTTCTACAGCGGCTTCAATGTCTTCCAGTACCTCACCTTCCGGGCCATTCTGGGCACCCTGACCGCGCTGGGCATCGCCTTGCTGGTCGGCCCGAGCCTGATCCGCCGGCTCGTGCGCTACCAGATCGGGCAGTACATCCGCGACGAGGGCCCCCAGAGTCATCTGTCCAAGGCCGGCACGCCCACCATGGGCGGTGCCCTGATCCTGGTGGGGATTACCGTAGCGACACTGCTGTGGAGCGACCTCGGCAACCGCTTCGTATGGATGGTGCTGCTGGTGACCCTGGCGTTCGGCCTGATCGGTGGTGTCGATGATTGGTTGAAGCTCACCCGCGGTAACAGCCATGGCCTGTCCGCGCGCACCAAGTACCTGGCCCAGTCGGTGGTCGGGCTGGTGGCGGCGCTGGTGCTGTTCGCCAGCGCCCGCTACCCGGTGGAGACCTCGCTGATCGTGCCGTTCTTCAAGAACGTCATGCTCCCCCTGGGCTGGTTGTTCATCCCGCTGGTGTACTTCGTCATCGTCGGCAGCTCCAACGCGGTGAACCTCACCGACGGCCTGGACGGACTGGCCATCCTGCCCACAGTGCTCGTGGGCGGCGCCCTCGGCGTGTTCGCGTATGCCAGCGGCAATTCGAATTTCGCCGACTACCTGGGTATCCCCTACGTCCACGGTGTCGGCGAGGTGGTGGTGTTCTGCGCCGCCGTCGTCGGCGCGGGGTTGGGGTTTCTCTGGTTCAACACCTATCCCGCCCAGGTGTTCATGGGGGATGTGGGTGCCCTCGCACTGGGCGCCGCGCTGGGGGTGGTCGCCGTGGTGGTACGCCAGGAGCTGGTGCTGTTCATCATGGGCGGGGTGTTCGTGGTGGAGACGGTTTCGGTGATGCTGCAGGTGGCCTCCTACAAGCTCACCGGCCGCCGGATCTTCCGCATGGCGCCGCTGCACCACCACTTCGAGCTCAAGGGCTGGCCGGAGCCCCGGGTGATCGTACGGTTCTGGATCATCACCGTCGTGCTCGTGCTCATCGGGCTGGCGACGCTGAAGTTGCGCTGATGATGATGGCCGTGGAACGCGACAATCCCAGCACAGGCGCCCGGCGGGCGGTGGTGGTCGGCCTCGGCGAGACCGGGCTCGCCTGCGCCCGCCATCTCGCCGCCGCCGGTCATCGGGTGGGGGTCATCGACACCCGGGAGCGCCCGCCCCTGGCCGCCGAGTTGGCGCGGGAGCACCCGGAGATCCCGCGGGCTTGTGGCGCTCTGGACCAGCGGATGCTGTGTGAGGCGGACTTCATCGTGCTGAGCCCGGGGCTGGACCCCCGCGTGCCGGAGATCGCCGCTGCCCGCGAGGCGGGGGTGCCGGTGATCGGCGAGATCGAGCTCTTCGCCCGGGCCGCCAGCGCGCCGGTGATCGCGATCACGGGCTCCAACGGCAAGAGCACGGTGACCACCCTGGTGGCGGCGATGCTGGTCGAGGGCGGTCTGGATGTCGCCGCCGGCGGCAATCTCGGCCCGTCCGCACTCAGCCTGCTGGAGCGGGACACCGAGCCCGATTGCTACGTCCTCGAGCTATCGAGCTTCCAGTTGGAGACGGTGTCCAGCCTCGCGCCCGCGGCCTCGGTGGTGCTGAACATCAGCGCGGATCACCTGGACCGCTACCGGGACCTCGACGATTACGCCGCCACAAAGGCCCGCATCCATGAACGCAGCGCCGCCGTGGTGATCAATCGCGACGACCCGCGGGTGGCGGCCATGGGCCGTCCCGGCGACCGCGGATTCACCCTGGGCGCGCCGGCGGACGGGGACTGGGGCGTCGTCGAGGGGTGGTTCAGCCGCGGCGATGAGCGCTGCTGTCCGCTTGCCTCGTTGGCGCTGCCCGGGCGGCATAACCGCGCCAATGCCCTGGCCGCGTTGGCGCTTGCCGATGCGGTGGGGGTCCCCTGGGAGGCGATGGCGCGGGCGCTGACCGGCTACCGGGGGCTGCCGCACCGGATGGCGCCGGTCGGGCGGTTCCGTGGCCGGGTGTTCTACGACGATTCCAAGGGCACCAATGTCGGTGCCACCGTGGCGGCGGTCTCCGGGGTGGAATCGCCGTTGGTGCTCATTGCTGGCGGCCGCGGCAAGGGCCAGGATTTCCGGCCTCTGGCCGGGGCGTTGCGTGGGCGTGCCCGCGCGGTGGTGGTGCTCGGCGAGGACGCCGCCACCGTGGCCGCGGCAGTGGAGGGGGTTTGCCCGGTGCATCACGCCCGGGATATGGCCGAGGCCGTAGTGCTCGCGGTTACCGCCGCCCAGTCCGGTGACGCGGTGGTGCTGAGCCCCGCCTGCGCGAGCCAGGACATGTATACCGATTATGCCGCCCGTGGCGAGGACTTCCGGCGCCAGGTGGAGGGGCTCGGTGATGACTGATCGTGCCGTCGCCCAACCGCCCCTGCAGCAGACCGCCCCGCTGGCGAGGCTGCTGGACTGGCATTTGATCGTTGCGGTGGCGGTGGTGCTGCTGCTCGGCCTGGTGATGGTGGCGTCGGCGTCGGTGGCCATCGCGGAGCGGGATGCCGGGGCGCCGTTGGTGCTGTTCTACCGCCAGGCGCTCTTCGCCGTTGTGGGCGTGGCCCTCGCCGCCGCGGCGTTCCTATTGGTGGATACCGGCGAGTTGGAGCGCTCCGGGCCGACGCTGCTGGCCGCGGGCCTGTTCCTGCTGGCGATCATCCTGATCCCGGGGATCGGCCGTGAGGTCAATGGCAGCGTGCGCTGGCTGCCGCTGGGGGTGGTCAATCTGCAGGTCTCCGAGGTCGCCAAGCTCTGTGTGTTCATTTACCTGGCCGGTTACGCGGTGCGCCGGCGGGAGGCCATGCGTCGCAGTGCCGGCGGGTTCCTGGTCCCGGTGGCCATACTGGCTCTGGTGGCGGCCCTGTTGCTCGCGGAGCCGGACTTCGGCGCCGCGGCGGTGGTCCTGGCAACGGGGCTGGCGCTGTTGTTCCTGGCCGGGGCCCCGCTGTTGTGGGTTGTCGTCCTGGCCGCGCTCGGGATGGCCTCGGCGGCGGCCCTGGTGGTGGCATCGCCCTATCGCTGGGAACGCCTCACCGCCTTCCTCAATCCCTGGGCCGATCCCTTTGACAGCGGCTTCCAGCTCACCCAGGCCCTCATCGCCGTGGGTCGTGGCGGCTGGTTCGGCGTCGGGCTCGGCAACAGCGTCCAGAAGCTGTTCTATCTGCCGGAGGCGCACACGGACTTCCTGTTCTCGGTGCTCGCGGAAGAACTCGGGGTAATGGGGGTGACCGCCACGGTGGCGCTGTTCGCCTACCTGGTATGGCGGGTGCTGCGCATCGGCAGCGCCGCGATGGCCGCCGGCCGGCCCTTCGGCGCCTATCTCTGCTGGGCGGTGGGCTTCTGGCTGGGCCTGCAGGCCTTCGTGAACATGGGTGTCAACCTGGGTCTGCTGCCCACCAAGGGCCTGACCCTGCCGCTGATGAGCTATGGCGGCAGTAGCCTGGTCATGACCCTGCTGTCGCTGGCCCTGGTGCTGCGGGTGGACTATGAGCGGCGCGCGGCGGTGCGGGAGGTGCAGCCATGAGCGGCGCCGTGCTCATCCTCGCCGGCGGCACCGGTGGTCATGTCTTCCCGGCCCTGGCCGTCGCCGAGGAGCTCCGCCGCCGGGACATCCCCGTGGCCTGGATGGGCACGCGACGGGGGCTGGAGGCCCGGGTGGTGCCGGAGTCCGGCATCCCGTTCCATCCGATCGCGGTGCGTGGCCTGCGCGGCCGGGGGCCGATGGATGCCGTGACCGCGCCGGCGATGCTGCTGCGGGCCCTCGCCCAGGCGATCCGCGTCGTGACCCGGCTGCGGCCCCGCCTGGTGCTGGGGATGGGGGGCTATGTTGCCGGACCCGGGGCACTGGCGGCGTGGCTGTTGCGGCGTCCTCTGGTGATCCATGAACAGAATGCCGTTCCCGGCATGACCAATCGGCGCCTGGCCCGGCTGGCCACGCGCGTGCTCACCGGCTTCGATCGGCCGTTCCCCGGGGCCCCGGCGGCCCGTTTCACCGGCAATCCCGTCCGCGCCGACGTCTGCCGGCTGCCGCCGCCACAGGAGCGCTTCGCCGGGCGCGAGGGGGGGGCGGCGCGGCTGTTGGTCCTCGGCGGGAGCCTGGGCGCGAAGGCGCTCAACGAGGCAGTGCCCGCGGCAGTCACGGCGCTGGCCGCGGGGCGGCGCCCGCTGGTGCGCCACCAGGCGGGGGAGCGCACCCTGGATCTGGCCCGGCAGGCCTATGCCGACGCCGGGATCGATGCGGAGGTGACGCCCTTCATCGAGGACATGGCCGGGGCCTACGGCTGGGCGGACCTGGTGATCTGCCGCGCCGGTGCGCTCACGGTGGCCGAGTTGGCCGCCGCCGGGGTGGGCTCGATCCTCGTCCCCTATCCCCATGCCGTGGACGACCATCAGGCGGCGAATGCCGGCTACCTCACCGAGGCCGGCGCCGCCGAGATGATCCGGCAGCAGGATCTCGCGGTGGATGGGCTCGGCCGACGCTTGGACGCGTTGCTCGGGGATCGCGGCGCGCTCGAGACGATGGCCCGGCGCGCCCGTGAGCGGGGACGCCCGGAGGCGGCGTCGACGGTGGCCTCGGCCTGTCTGGAGGTGGCGCGATGACGGACGGCACGGGCACGGTTATGGATCCAAGCGCCCCGGGGGCCATGGGACGGGTGCGCCGGCTGCACTTTGTGGGCATCGGCGGTGCCGGCATGGGCGGGATCGCGGAGGTGCTGTTCAATCTCGGCTACACGGTCACCGGCTCCGATCTGCGGGAGAATGCGGTGACCCGGCGGCTCGCCGGCCTCGGCGTGCCCGTGGCGATCGGCCATGCCGCGGAGCACGTGCGGGAGGCGGACGCCGTCGTGGTGAGCTCCGCGGTGGGCGAGGACAACCCGGAGGTGCAGGCGGCGCGTTCGGCCCGGCTGCCGGTGGTGCCGCGGGCGGAGATGCTCGCCGAGTTGATGCGCTTCCGCTACGGGGTGGCGGTGGCGGGGACCCATGGCAAGACCACCACCACGAGCCTGGTGGCGAGCCTCCTTGCCGAGGCGGGCCTGGATCCGACCTTCGTCATCGGTGGCCGGCTCAACAGCTCGGCCAGCCATGCCCGCCTCGGCGCCGGTCGTTTCCTGGTCGCCGAGGCGGACGAGAGCGATGCGTCGTTTCTCTACCTCAAGCCCATGATCGCGGTGGTCACCAATATCGATGCCGACCACCTCGGCACCTACGAGGGGGATTTCCAGCGCCTCCGCGGGACCTTCCTGGAGTTCCTGCACCACCTGCCGTTCTATGGGCTGGCGGTATTGTGTATCGACGACCCGGAGGTGGTTGGCCTGTTGGGTGAGATCACCCGGCCGGTGCGTACCTATGGTTTCGCCGAGGGGGCCGACGTTCGCGCCCGCAACGTCCGCCAGAACGGCGCGCAGACCCGTTTCGAGGTGGAGCTGGCCGGTCGGGAACCCTTCGAGGTCACCCTCAACCTGCCGGGTCGGCATAACGTGGAGAACGCCCTGGCGGCCATCGCCATTGCCGCGGAGCTGGAGGTGCCCCGCGAGGCGATCGTGACCGCGCTGGCCGGCTTCGAGGGCATCGGCCGGCGCTTCCAGGTCTACGGCGAGCTCAGCCTGGATGGGCGTCGGGCCCTGCTGGTGGATGATTACGCCCACCATCCCCGGGAGATCGCGGCAGTGATCCGCGCGGTCCGCGAGGGTTGGCCGGCCCGCCGCTTGGTGGTGGCGTTCCAGCCCCACCGTTATAGCCGTACCCAAGAGCTCTTCGACGACTTCGTGCGTGTGCTCTCTGAGGCCGATGTGCTGCTGGTCACCGACGTCTATGGCGCCGGTGAGGCGCCGTTGCCCGGTGCCGATGCCGCTGCGCTGTGCCGGGCCATCCGCGCGCGGGGCCAGGTGAACCCCGTGTACGCGCCGGATCTCGACGAGCTCTGCACCGTGGTCCCCAACGTCCTCGCCGACGGTGACCTGCTGATCACCCTCGGGGCGGGCAGCATCGGCGGCGTCGCATCGCGGCTGATGGCCGACTCCGACGGGG
Source organism: Arhodomonas sp. SL1 (assembly GCF_052060015.1). Taxonomy (NCBI): domain Bacteria; kingdom Pseudomonadati; phylum Pseudomonadota; class Gammaproteobacteria; order Chromatiales; family Ectothiorhodospiraceae; genus Arhodomonas; species Arhodomonas sp. SL1. The sequence continues at coordinate 46,627 of NZ_JBPODZ010000006.1, forward strand.
GGGAGGGGTCATGAGGGCGGGCCGCGGCGAGCTCCGGCGTGACGAGCCCATGGCGCGGCATACGTCCTGGCGTGTCGGTGGTCCGGCGGACTGGCTCTACCGGCCCGCCGGCGCGGAGGACCTGGCGGCCTTTCTGGCCGGGCTGGACGAGGGCGTCCCGGTGTACTGGGCGGGTCTCGGCAGCAATCTGCTGGTGCGCGACGGTGGGATCCGCGGGGTCGTGATCCAACCCCAGCGGGGCCTCGGGACGCTCGAGGTCTCGGCGCAGGGCACGGTCACGGCGGGGGCCGGCGTGCCCTGCGCCAAGCTTGCCCGTACCTGCGGCCGCCATGGGCTGGTGGGCGCGGAGTTCTTCGCCGGCATCCCCGGACTGTTCGGTGGCGCCCTCGCCATGAACGCGGGGGCCTGGGGTGGCGAGACTTGGGCCCATGTGCTGGCGGTGGAAACCATCGACCGCCTTGGGCGGCGGCGCTGGCGCCCTCGGGAGGACTACGAGGTCGGTTATCGCAGCGTTACCGGCCCGGACGGGGAATGGTTCATCACCGCGCGGCTCGGCTTCGCCGCCGGCGGCGATCCCGCGGCCCTGGCGGAGCGGGTGCGCGGCCTGCTCGCCGAGCGCGCCGCACGCCAGCCCATGGGGGAGGCGAGCTGCGGCTCGGTGTTCCGCAATCCGACGGGTGATCACGCCGCGCGGCTCATTGAGGCCGCCGGGCTCAAGGGCGAGCGCCTCGGCGGGGCACGGGTCAGCGACAAGCACGCGAACTTTATCATCAACGACGGTGGCGCCACCGCGTCCGACATCGAGGCACTGATCACCCGCGTGATCGAGGTGGTGGCCGAGCGCCACGGGGTGCACCTGGAGCCGGAGGTGCGCATCGTCGGCGAGGAGGCAGGAGATGACTGAGACGCCCTGGGGGGATCCCAGCCAGGCCGGGCGCGTGGCCGTGCTCCTGGGGGGGTGGTCGGCGGAACGCGAGATATCGCTGAAAAGCGGTGCCGCGATGCTGGCCGCACTCCGGGCCCGGGGAGTGGACGCCCACGCCTTCGATCCCCGCGAGGAGCCACTGGATGCCCTGAGCGGCTACGACCGCGCGGTGGTCGCCCTGCACGGTCGCGGCGGCGAGGACGGGGTCATCCAGGGGGCGCTGGAGGCCATGGGCGTGCCCTATACCGGCAGTGGCGTGCTGGGCTCGGCCATCGCCATGGACAAGCTGCGCACCAAGCTGATCTGGCGAGGCCTGGATCTGCCGACCCCGGCGTTCCGACGGCTGGGTGCGGACACCGACTGGGCGGCGGCGGTCGAGGCCCTGGGTCTGCCGTTGATCGTCAAGCCCGCCCACGAGGGTTCCAGCCTGGGCATGAGCCGGGTGGACGACGTCGGGGATCTGGCCACCGCCTGGTCCCGGGCCGCCGACTACGACACCACCGTCTTCGCCGAGCGCTGGATCGAGGGTGAGGAGTACACGGTGACCCTGCTCGAGGGCGAGGCCCTGCCGACGATCCGTATCGAGGCGGGCCGCGGCTTCTACGATTTCGACGCCAAGTACCTGGCCGACGATACCCGCATGCACTGCCCCTGCGGGCTGGCCGAGGCCGACGAGGCCGAGCTCGCGGCCCTGGCGCGGCAGGCGTTCGAGGCCGTTGGCGCCGAGGGTTGGGGCCGGGTGGATGCGATGCGCGACGCGGACGGGAGGTTCTGGCTGCTCGAGGTGAACACCGTGCCCGGGATGACCGACCACTCCCTGGTGCCGGCCGCCGCTCGGGTGGTGGGTCTCGGCATGGAGGAGCTGGTTTGGCGGATCCTGCGGACCAGCGGCGGACGGGATCGGGTGCGATGGGGGCGGTGATGGCGATGGACGCAGGCGGGGGAGCGCGGGACGCGGGCGCCTGGAAGATCGTCCTCGGCGCGGCGGTCGTCATCGCCGTCGCCGCGGCCTTTGCCTTGGATAGGCTGCACGCCCTCGCGCTGTTTCCCGTCCAAGCGGTGCGCTTCGAGGGGGATATCGTTCACGTCTCCGACCAGGCGCTGCGCTCGGCGGTGGCGCCCCACCTGGAGGGGGGGCTGCTGTTCGTGGACCTCGCCGAGATTCGGGGGGCGGTGACGGCGCTGCCCTGGGTGTCCTCGGCCTCGGTATGGCGGGTCTGGCCCGACGGGCTGCGGATCCGCGTCGACGAGCACGAGCCCGTCGCCCGCTGGGGGGAAGGGGCGCTGCTGACCGCTGCCGGCGAGCGGTTCCGCCCGGAACGACGTCCCGCGGGCCTGCCGGCGCTGGCTGGCCCCGATGGCTCGGCGGCGAGGGTGCTCGAGCGTTTCCGGACCCTGGGGCAGCGCCTCGGGGAGATCGACGCCGAGCCGGTGGCGGTGGGGCTCGATGAGCGCCGGGCCCTGCGGGTGACCTTGGAGGACGGGGTGGTGCTGCGTTTCGGCCGGGATCACTTCGATGTCCGGCTGCAGCGGCTGATCGATGCCTGGCCGGCCATCAACCGCTACGCCGGCGAGCGGAGCATCGCGGCGGTGGATACCCGCTACCCCAACGGCCTGGCGGTGCAGTGGGCGCCGCCGGCGGATGAGCAAAACAACGGAGGGGACCCGAACCGATGAATCGCAAGCAGGACAGCGATCTGCTGGTGGGCCTGGACGTGGGCACATCAAAGGTGGTGGCCATCGTCGGCGCCCTCAAGGACAGCGGTGAGCTCGAGATCGTGGGCATCGGCTCCCATCCCTCCCGCGGGCTGAAGAAGGGGGTGGTGGTCAATATCGAGTCCACCGTGCAGTCCATCCAGCGCGCCGTGGAGGAGGCGGAGCTGATGGCCGGCTGCGAGATCGAGTCGGTGTACACCGGCATCGCGGGCAGCCACGTGCGCTCGCTGAACTCCCACGGCATCGTCGCCATCCGCGACCGCGAGGTCTCCTCCGGCGACGTGGAGCGGGTCCTGGACGCCGCCCGGGCGGTGGCCATCCCCGCCGACCAGAAGATCCTCCACCTGCTGCCCCAGGAATACATCATCGACAGCCAGGAGGGCATCCGCGAGCCGGTGGGGATGTCCGGGGTACGCCTGGAGGCCAAGGTGCACATGGTCACCGGCGCGGTGAGCGCGGCGCAGAACATCGTCAAGTGCGTGCGCCGCTGTGGGTTGGAGGTGGACGACGTCATCCTCGAGCAGCTCGCCTCCGCCCAGGCGGTGCTCACCGACGACGAAAAGGAGCTCGGCGTCTGCCTGGTGGACATCGGCGGCGGCACCACCGACATCGCGGTGTTCACCGAGGGGGCCATCCGCCACACGGCGGTCATCCCCATTGCCGGCGACCAGGTGACCAACGACATCGCGGTGGCACTGCGGACGCCCACGCAGCACGCCGAGGAGATCAAGGTCAAATACGCCTGCGCGCTCTCCCAGCTGGCCAGCCCCGACGAGACCATCGAAGTGCCCTCCGTGGGGGATCGGCCGCCGCGGCGGCTGTCCCGCCAGACCCTCGCCGAGGTGGTGGAGCCGCGCTACGAGGAGCTGATGACGCTGGTGCAAAACGAGCTCCGGCGCAGCGGCTTTGAGGATCTCATGGCCGCCGGTGTGGTGCTCACCGGCGGCAGCTCAAAGATGGAGGGGGCCATGGAGCTGGCCGAGGAGGTATTTCACATGCCGGTGCGCCTGGGCATCCCCCAGGGCGTCACCGGCCTCACCGATGTCGTACGCAACCCGGTGCATGCCACGGGCACCGGGCTGCTGCTTTTTGGCAGTCGCAAGCAACACAACGAGGCGAGCCTGGCCGCCGAGGAGGCGGCGGCGGGTCGTGGCTTCGGCGCGTTGTGGAACCGGATGAAGGGATGGTTCCAGGGGAACCTGTGACGGCATGACCCAGTGACAACAAGCCGCTCGAGCGGTGCTCGGAAAGGAGACGCGATATGAAGTTCGAACTCATGGACTCGTTCAGCCAGAACGCAGTGATCAAGGTGATCGGTGTCGGCGGCGGCGGCGGCAACGCCGTCCAGCACATGGTCTCGGCGGACGTGGAGGGCGTGGATTTCATCTGCGCCAACACCGATGCCCAGGCCCTGCGCAACACCTCCTCCAAGACCACCCTGCAGCTAGGGGCCAACATCACCAAGGGCCTCGGTGCGGGTGCCGATCCCAACGTGGGCTATGAGGCCGCCATGGAGGACCGGGACCGCATCGCCGAGGTCCTCGACGGTGCGGACATGGTGTTCATTACCGCCGGCATGGGCGGTGGAACCGGTACCGGCGCGGCCCCCGTGGTCGCCGAGGTGGCCAAGGAGATGAACATCCTCACGGTGGCCGTGGTCACCAAGCCCTTCCCCTTCGAGGGGGGTAAGCGCCTGGGTGTGGCCCAGGAGGGCATCAAGGAGCTCGGCCGGCAGGTGGATTCGCTGATCACTATCCCCAACGAGAAGCTCCTGTCGGTGCTCGGCAAGGAGCTCACCCTGCTCAACGCCTTCAAGTCGGCCAACGACGTGTTGCTCGGTGCGGTCAAGGGGATCGCCGAGCTGATCACCCGTCCCGGGCTGATCAACGTGGACTTCGCCGATGTGCGTACCATCATGTCCGAGATGGGCATGGCGGTGATGGGCTCCGGCTACGCCTCCGGCGAGGGTCGTGCCCGGGAGGCCGCGGAGCGGGCCATCGCCTCGCCGCTGCTCGAGGACACCAACATCTCCGGCGCCCGGGGCATCCTGGTCAACGTCACCGCCGGCATGGATCTCTCCATCGGCGAGTTCGAGGAGGTGGGCAATACCGTCAAGGAGTTCTCCTCCGACGATGCCACCGTGGTGGTGGGCACCGTCATCGATCCGGAGCTGGAGAACGAGCTTCGCGTGACCGTGGTGGCCACCGGGCTCGGCGAGGGCCGGGCAGCCCAGCCCGCCGAGAAGGCGGAGAAGGCTACGGTGACCCGCGCGCGGCAGTCGAGCGAGGTGGATTATCAGCAGCTCGAGCGTCCGGCGGTGATCCGCAAGAAGGCGGCCAACGACCGCCCCGGTGAGCAGCAGGATGGGGACATGGATTACTTGGATATCCCGGCGTTCCTGCGGCGCCAGGCGGACTGAGCTCCGCCCGGCGCCGGCGGCTGGCGCGTCTCCCGTAGCTTGGCCGGGCCGCCGCCCGGCCCCTGCTGGCGGCTGTGCCAAGGCGCGTCGCCTGCGAATGGTACGCATGTGTACAATATGCGACAGTTTCGTTAAACTGCGACGATTCATCGTCCGCCGAAACCGCGGACCGGGATTGGCAAGCGCCGGCGCGGATTAGGAATCCAGGGGCGGCGTCATCGGGGGAAACGTAAGCGAATGATCCGCCAGCGAACGCTTAAGAACAGCATCCGCGCGACCGGCGTTGGGCTGCATACCGGGGAAAAGGTCTATTTGACGCTCCGGCCGGGGGCCCCCGACACCGGCATCGTCTTTCGGCGCGTCGATTTCGCGGAGCCGGTGGAGATCCGGGCGCATCCGGAGAACGTCGGCGACACCCAGCTTTCCACCTGTCTGGTGCAGGACGGCGTGCGTGTTTCCACCGTGGAGCACCTGCTCTCGGCGATGGCGGGGCTCGGCATCGATAATGCGGTCGTGGAGCTGTCGGCGCCGGAAGTGCCCATTATGGACGGCAGCGCCGGTCCCTTCGTCTTTCTCATCCGCTCGGCGGGCGTGCAGGAGCAGAACGCGGCCAAGCGCTTTATCCGCATCAAGCGCTCGGTACGGGTCGAGGAGGACGACAAGTGGGTGGCCTTCGAGCCCTTCGACGGGTTTAAGGTGGGCTTTACGCTGGAGTTCGATCACCCGATCTTCCAGGACGGGCTGCAGCGGGCGGAATTTGACTTCTCCTCCACGTCCTTCGTCAAGGAGGTCAGCCGCGCCCGTACCTTCGGGTTCATGCGCGACATCGAATACCTCCAACAGAACAACCTCGCCCTTGGGGGCAGCCTGGACAATGCCATCGTGGTGGACGATTACCGGGTGCTCAACGAGGACGGGCTGCGCTACGGTGACGAGTTCGTCAAGCACAAGATCCTGGATGCCATCGGTGATCTCTATCTCCTCGGTCATAGCCTGATCGGCTCATTCACCGGCCATAAGTCGGGGCATGCGCTGAACAACCGGCTGCTGCGCCAGCTCCTGCAAGAGCAGGACGCCTGGGAGGCCGTCACCTTCGACGAGATCGAGACCGCGCCCATCACCTTCGACCAGCCCGTGCCGGTGGCCTGACCAAGAGCCCCCAATAGGCGGTCCGCGTACTCGCGCCGGCCCCGCAGGGGCGGGTGTGTCCGGCGCGGATATGTCATTATTGGGCGCATGATCGTCCGTCCGCTGCGCTTTTTGCTGTTCGTTTTCCTGCTGGGCCTCATCACGACCCCGGCCGCCGCCGAGGTCTGGCGTGTCGACATCCGTGGTCCCATCGGTCCGGTGCTCGGCGAGTATGTCGTCGAGGAGATCGATGCCGCCGGCGAGGCGGGTGCCGAGGCGGTGATCCTGCGGATGGACACCCCCGGCGGGCTGGATCAGTCCATGCGCGAGATCATCCGCGCGATCCTCAACGCGCCCACGCCCGTGGTGGCGTGGGTGGCGCCTTCGGGCGCGCGGGCCGCCAGCGCCGGGACCTACATCCTCTACGCGAGCCACGTTGCCGCCATGGCCTCCGCCACCAATCTGGGCGCGGCCACGCCGGTGCGTATCGGCGGTGGCGGGGGGCTGCCCGAAGGGATGGATCCCGGTGGCGAGGGCGACGGGGGGGCCGAGGAGGACGGGGCGCCGGAGGAGGCAGCCGGCGACGCCATGGAGCGCAAGATGGTCAACGACGCCGTGGCCTATATCCGCGGCCTTGCCGAGCTCCGTGGCCGCAACGCCGACTGGGCCGAGGAGGCCGTGCGTCGGGGTGTCAGCCTCGAGGCAGGCGCCGCCCTCGATGAGGGGGTCATCGAGCTGGTAGCCGACGACATGGAGGCCCTCCTGGAGGGTATCCACGGCCGGGAGGTGGAGCTGCCCGCCGGGGCTCGCAGCCTGGATACCGCGGGCGCGGCGGTGGTCGAGCGCGAGCCGGACTGGCGGACCCGTTTGCTCGCGGCGATCACTCATCCCAATGTGGCCTACATCCTGATGCTGGTGGGTATCTACGGGCTGATCTTCGAGCTTGCTAACCCGGGGGCCATCGTCCCGGGGGTCATTGGCGGCATCTCCCTGCTGCTCGCGCTGTACGCGCTCCAGGTGCTGCCGGTGAGTTACGCCGGCCTCGGTCTCATCGTGCTCGGCATCGCCTTGATGTTGGCCGAGGCGTTCGCGCCCTCATTCGGCATCCTGGGGTTGGGTGGCGCGGTGGCATTCATCGCCGGCTCCATCATGCTGTTCGACATGGACGCCCCCGGCTTCGAGCTGTCCATTCTACTCGTGGTGGGGGTGGGGCTCGGCAGCGCGGTACTGCTTTTCGGCGCCGGCAGCATGGCCGCCCGGGCGTTCCGCAGGCCGGTGGTCTCCGGGCAGCAGCAGCTCATCGGCAGCCGTGCCCGTGTCGTTTCCGGTTTTCCCGGAGAGGGTCGGGTGCGGGTGATGGGCGAGCTCTGGCGGGCCCACTGTGACGGCGCCCTGACGCCCGGCGAGGAGGTCGAGGTCGTTGCGGTGCAGGGCCTGCTGCTGGAGGTGACACCGGCCGGCCGTGACGATTCTTCGCAACACTAAAGGGAACCCATGCAGCAAACCCGCTATCCGGAGGAGGCGCTGGCGCGCTTTCACGAGTGGTTCGACCGTGCCCGGGCCCACGAGGCCGTCGGTGAACCCACCGCCATGACCCTGGCCACCGCCGACGCCGAAGGTCGGCCGTCGGCACGGACGGTACTGCTGAAGCAGGCCGATACCGACGGGTTCGTGTTCTACACCAATGGCCTCTCGCGCAAGGGACGGCAGCTTGCCGAGAATCCACGCGCGGCGCTGGTGTTCTTCTGGCAGCCGCTGTACGCCCAGGTGTTGGTGGAGGGTCGGGTGGAGACCCTCGCCGATGCCGAGGCGGATGCCTATTTCGCGTCGCGGCCGCGGCTCAGCCAGATCGGGGCCTGGGCGTCTGAGCAGTCCCGGCCGCTGGCCAGCCGGGCCGAGCTGGAGGCGCGTGTGGCCGAATACGAGGCGCGCTACCCCGACGGCGAGGTGCCGCGCCCGCCGCACTGGGGCGGTTATCGGGTGGTGCCCGAGCGCATCGAATTCTGGTCCGGTCGGGAGGGGCGGTTACACGACCGGGACTGCTACTGGTTGGAGGCGGGGGAGTGGCACCACTCCCTTCTCAATCCATGAGCCCTCGGCTCAGGCGCTGCCCTGGTAGTCGAGCCAGGGCAGCAGCCGCGGTGGCTCGCCGCCGGTGATCGGCCGCTGCGGGCGCTCCAGCTGAAAGCTCGCCCCCAACCGGTGCGCCGTCTGTTGCCAGTGCTCGCGGATCGTGTTGATCGCCTCGGGCGCCAGCGGGTAGTCGTGGCCAAGGTAGGCCAGCCCCCCGTTGTCGCGCTGCGCGAGGATGGTGTAGGCGAAGGGTCCGATACCGGGCAGTCGCTGTTCGGTCAGGGTGATCGCTGCCGCCGCCGGGGTTTCCCGCTCGCCGTCCACGTCCTGGTGCCGGATGCCGGCGTCGGGAAGCGCGGCGGCGCGGGCGACGCTGATGGCGATCTCGGGGTCCGCGGCGTAGACGCCCTCTTGCGGTAGCGTCGCGGTGAACACGAGCCCGTGGGCCCGGAGACCGGCGGTGTACTGGCGAAACCCTTGGATATACTCGCCGTATCCCTCGATATCGCCATCGCCGCGGCCGGCGAGCCACTCGTCCAGGGTCAGGAACGGGCTCCAGACCTCGCCGTGCAGCCCGAGCAATCGTTGTCCCGTCCCGGTCTCCACCACCACCGGCTCATCCGGGCGGTAGAGGGCCGCCTCCAGCAGCTGCCAGAGCGGGGCGAAGCGGGCATGCTCGAGCTGCACCTTGAGCAAGGCGCTGAGGTCGTGAAAGGTCGCGTAGGCCAGATTAACCGGTGCCAGGCCGAATTGCTGGCGTACCACTTGGTCCGTGGCCAGCGAAGCGCTGCCGCGCTCCAGTAGCCGCTCCTCCAGCAGGGCGCGGACGGGGTCGAGCGACGGGCCCGGCGCTACCAGGGCGAAGGGCAGCGCCAGCAGGGGGCCGGCGCCCGGCGCCCGTCGCGGCTCCAGCGCGCCTGCGGGGAAGCGCCCGCGGGCACTGCCGAGGCTCAGGCGTTGGGCAATGAAGGGCCCGCCCCGGAGGCTGCCGCGGTAGATGTCGAGCAATGCCTCGGTCATCGGCAACCCCGGCTGTAGTAATTCGGTGAGATCGTAGAGCGCTGCGCTGACGATCAATCCGGCGTCGGTGACCGCATCCCCGAGGATGCGATGGAGGTCGGCCGCCACCGCCTGGCCCAGTATTTCCGCAGCATCCCGCGACAGCGGCTCGGGCGGCTGCACGCCGTTGGCGACCTCCGTATGCGGGAGCTCGACGGTGAGCACGGCGGGGGTGGCGGATAAGGCGGCCTGCATTGGCGATCTCCGATATTTGCGAGCGATGTCCGAGCCGGGACGGGCAGTATGCCTGTATTGCCCGATGGAATTAAGGCTGGAGCTAGGGAACCCCGGGCCAGTGATGTTTCTGTCGCCTTGTGGAATTGCGGATGAATTGTCAAATTAGCGGGAATGCGATTTAATATGCGCCAACCAAAGGAGTGGGAATGCGCACGGATTCATCCATTACGTTTCAGACCTTGAGGAAACCCCAATGATCGATCTTTCCAAGTACAGTTCCCCGGAGCTGCAGGAGCTGAAAAAAGAAATCGACAAGGCCCTTGAGGCCCGCCGTCGTGAGGACGCGAAAAAGGCTCAGCAGGAGCTCAAGGAGGTCGCCGAGCGTTACGGCTTCAGCCTCAATGAGCTGCTTGCCAAGCAGGGGGCGGCCGCGCCGGCGAAACGGCGCATCAAGACACCGCCACAGTTTCAACATCCCGACGACCCGAAGAAAACTTGGTCGGGGCGTGGTCGCAAGCCGGCTTGGGTCAAGGAATGGGAGGCGGCCGGCCGTTCCCTCGAGGAGCTGCGCATCAACTGAAACTGAACGCGCAGCCCGGGGCCCTCAGGTACGGGCGACCAGGGCCTGGAGCCCGGCACTCAGGGCCACCGGCGCGGGGTGTGCCTCATCGAGGGGGCCGCAGCCCGCGGGCAGCCGGGCCCGCTCCTCGCGGGCCCGGCGCCGGGCGGCCTCCACCCCGGTATGCTCCGGCGCGTCCACGCGCTCGCCGTGCCGCATCACCGTCTCCAGCAGCGCCTCGCCCTCGCAGGCCTCGTCGGCCAGGCCGATCACATCCTCCTGGAAGAAGCCGTCCCCGTCACAACGGCGGTAGACCTGCTTGATCCCGGGCAGGTCGGTCTTGCCCTCCGAGTGCTTGGCCCGCGCCTGCCCGGCGAGATGGTGGAGCTTGTAGGCGGAGTCCAGGAACGGCTCATCCGCGGAGGTGTCCACCTTCGAGCCCACCCCGAACCCGTCCACCGGGGCCCCGGTGGTAACGATCTCGGCGATCCGGCCCTCGTCCAGGCCGCCGCTGACCAGGACCTTGGTCTCGTGGAGGCCGCCGTCGTCGAGGATGCGACGAACCTCCCGGGCGTTGGCGGCCAGGTCGCCGCTGTCGATGCGCACGCCCTGGACCGCGATGCCGGTCTCGCGCAGGCGTTCGGCCAGGGCCACCACCTTGCGGGCGCCCTCCGGGACGTCGAAGGTGTCGATGAGCAGGATCACGTTATCCGGGTGGCTGCGGGCGAAACGCTCGAAGGCCGTGGCCTCGTCGTCATGGGCGAGGATGAAGGAATGGGCCATGGTACCGGTCACGGGGATGCCGTACAGCGGACCCGCCAGGGTGGTGGCGGTGGCGGCGAACCCCGCGATGTAGCAGGCCCGGGCGGCCCACAGGCCCGCCTCGCCGCCGTGGGCACGGCGCAGGCCGAAATCCACCACCATGCGGCCGTCGGCGGCCTCGATGCAGCGGGCGGCCTTGGTGGCGATCAGGGTCTGGAAGTGGACGATGTTCATCAGCCGCGATTCCACCAGCTGCGCCTCCGGGAGGGGGGCGATGACCTGCAGCACCGGCTCCTCCGGGTAGCAGATGCTGCCCTCCGGCATCGCCCGCACCTCACCGGTAAAGCGGAAGCCCGCGAGCCGTTCCACGAAGGCGCGGCTGAACAGTCCGCTATCCTCCAGCCAGGCGAGCTCCTCGTCGGTGAACCGCAGCCCCTCGAGCCACTGCAGTGCCTGATCCAGGCCAGCGGTCACGAAATAGGGCCGATGCTGGGAGCGGCGCAGGAAGAACTCGAATACCGCCTGCTGCTCCATGCCGTGCTCGTAGTAGGTCTGGAGCATGGTCAGCTCGTAGAGATCGGTGAGCAGTGGCGTACGCTCCAGTTCCATTGCTTCCTCCAGAAGGCGAAAAGCGTGATCGCTTTTAGGTGCGCAGGCCGACACCGCGCTCGAGCAGATATAGACTAAACCCGCCGAGCAGCGCGATGAACAGTGCGATGATGGCGTAGGCGATCCCAATCGGGATATCGGAGGTACCGAGGATCCCGTAACGGAACGCGTTGACCATGTACAGGATGGGGTTGATCAGGGAGACCCCTTGCCAGAAATCGGGCAGCAACGAGATAGAGTAGAAGACCCCCCCGAGATAGGTCAGCGGGGTCAGCACGAAGGTGGGGACGATGGAGATATCATCGAACTTTCGGGCAAATACGGCGTTGATGAATCCCCCCAGCGAGAACAACACCGCCGTTAGGAACACCACGGATGCGGTGATCCAGAGATTCTGGATGGAGAGATCGGCGAAACCGGTGGCAATGATGGTGACGATCAGCCCGGTGAGCAGCCCCCGGCCCACACCGCCGGCGACATAGCCGAGCAGGATGGTGTAATTGGGCGTGGGCGATACCAGGATCTCCTCGATGTGTTTCTGGAACTTGGCGCCGAAGAACGAGGAGACCACGTTATTGTACGAGTTCGTGATCACCGCCATCATGATGATCCCCGGGGCGATGAATTCCATGAACGAGTGCCCTTCCATGGGGCCGACCCGGGAGCCGATGAGATTGCCGAAGATCACGAAGTACAGCGACATGGTGATCGCCGGCGGCACCAGCGTCTGCACCCAGATCCGGAGATAGCGGTTGGTCTCCTTGCGGGTGATGGTCGCGAGGGCGATCAGGGTCTGTCGGGGGTAGGCCGGTTGCAAGCGGATCTCCTTAGCGGGCGGCGTGGGGTACGGATTCGCCCGCGGTGGCCCCGCCGGCGGCGGGCTCGTCGCGCTTCTCCAGCATGCGCACGAACAGCTCTTCGAGGCGGTTGGCCTTGTTCTTGAGGCTCACCACGCCGATGCCGGCGGCGTCCAGGGCGCGGAATAGGGCGTTCAGGCCCTGATCACTGTGCACCTCCACCTCCAGGCTGCCGTCGTCGAGTGGCAGCACGTGGTAGTCGGGGATGGACGGCACCGCGCTGATGGGCTGGTCGATGTCGAGGATGTAGCTCTGGGTCGAGAGCGTTCGCAGCAGGGCGCGGACATTGGTGTGCTCGATGATCCGCCCATCATCGATGATGGCGATGTTGCGGCACAGCGACTCCGCCTCTTCGAGGTAGTGGGTGGTGAGCACGATGGTCGTGCCCTCCTCGTTGATCTTGCGCAGGAACTCCCACATCGAGCGGCGCAGCTCGATGTCCACGCCGGCGGTGGGCTCGTCGAGGACCAGCACCCGGGGCTCGTGGATGAGCGCGCGGGCGATCATCAGCCGGCGCTTCATGCCGCCGGAGAGGGTGCGCGAGACGGTGTTGCGCTTGCCCCACAGGCCGAGCTCGCGGAGGTAGCGGCCGGCGCGTTCCCGCGCCACCCGGCGGCTGATCCCGTAATAGCCCGCCTGGTTGAGCACGATCTGGCTCACCGTTTCGAAGTGATTGAAGTTGAACTCCTGCGGTACCAGGCCGATGTTGGTCTTCGCCGCCCAGGGCTCGCGGTCGATGGCGTGGCCGAAGACCTCCACGTCACCGTCGCTCTTGCGCACCAGCGAGCTGATGATGCCGATGATAGTGGACTTGCCGGCGCCATTGGGGCCGAGCAGGCCGAAGAAGTCGCCCTCGGCGACGTCCAGATTGACGTCCCGCAGCGCGACCACGCCGCCGGCGTAGGTCTTGTTGAGATTGCGCAGTGACAGCGCGTTCATGGGGTTCCGATCCGGGATTGCATGCGAGGTGTCCGGCCGCGATACCGACGCGGGATGATACGGCATGGGCCTGTCACAAGGCTACTCGTGACGGCCGTGAGGATGGACACGACAGGGCGCTCGCAGTAGAATTTGCGCCGTTAAACAACGCTTCGGCGATCCGGACGAACGCGCAGCAACGGGAGGCGATCTTGATGGATCCCTCCCGTTTTTGCGAGCAGTGGAGGACTTCCTTGGACACACCCGCCATCCTGGCCCTGGCAGACGGCTCGGTCTTCGAAGGCGAGGCCATCGGCGCCCACGGTGAGACCGTGGGCGAGGTGTGCTTCAACACGGCGATGACCGGTTACCAGGAGATTTGCACGGATCCCTCCTATAGCCGCCAGCTGGTCACCCTCACCTATCCCCACATCGGCAATACGGGGACCACCCCCCTGGACGAGGAGGCGGCCGGTGCCCAGCTCGCCGGGCTGATCATCCGCGACCTGCCCCCCCGGGTAAGCAACTGGCGGGCCCGGGAGACCCTGCCTGAGTACCTCCAGCGCGAGGGTGTGGTGGCCATCGCCGGCATCGATACCCGGCGATTGACCCGCTTGCTGCGTGAGCGGGGGGCGCAGAGTGGATGCATCATGGCGGGGACCGTGGACCGGGAGGCGGCCCTGGCCAGGGCCCGGGGCTTCCCCGGACTGAAAGGGATGGACTTGGCCCAGGCGGTGTCCACCAGGGAGGCCTACCAGTGGCGTCTCGGGAGCTGGTCGTTGGAGGACCAGGAGCAGGAGACGGCGCCCCGGGCGGAGACCGAGCTGCCGTGGCACGTGGTCGCCTATGATTTCGGCATCAAGCGCAACATCCTGCGCCGGCTGGTGGACGCGGCCTGCCGGGTGACCGTGGTCCCGGCGACCACCCCTGCCGACGAGGTCCTGGCCATGGAGCCCGATGGCGTATTCCTGTCCAATGGCCCCGGCGACCCGGAGCCCTGTGACTACGCCATCGCCGCGACCCGGGCGTTGCTCGAGGCGGGGGTGCCGCTGTTCGGGATCTGCCTCGGCCACCAGCTGCTTGGCCTGGCCGTGGGCGCGGCTTCGGTGAAGATGAAGTTCGGTCATCACGGTGCCAACCACCCGGTGGTGGACGTGGGCAACGGTCGGGTGATGATCTCCAGCCAGAACCACGGCTTCGCCATCGACGAGGCGACCCTCCCGGCCAATGCGCAGGTCAGTCACCGCTCGCTGTTCGACCATACCCTGCAGGGGATAGCGCTCACCGACCGGCCGGCGTTCGGCTTTCAGGGCCACCCCGAGGCCAGCCCCGGCCCCCATGACGTGGGTCCCCTGTTCGATCATTTCGTGGACCTCATCCGCGCCCACCGCGGCCCGGCCGCCTGAACGCCACCCAGGCACAACAGAGAGCGACGATGCCCAAGCGCAGCGATCTACACAGCATTCTTATCCTCGGGGCCGGCCCCATCGTCATCGGCCAGGCCTGCGAGTTCGACTACTCTGGCGCCCAGGCCTGCAAGGCCCTGCGCGAGGAGGGCTTCCGGGTCATCCTGGTGAACTCCAACCCGGCGACCATCATGACCGACCCGGAGATGGCCGACCGGGTCTACATCGAGCCGGTGAACTGGCGCACCGTCGAGCGCATCATTGAGCAGGAACGCCCCGACGCCATCCTCCCGACCATGGGCGGTCAGACCGCCCTCAACTGTGCCCTCGACCTGGACCGCCACGGGGTGCTCGCGCGCCACGGCGTGGAGATGATCGGCGCTACCAAGTCCGCCATCGACAAGGCCGAGGACCGGGAGGCCTTCCGTACCGCCATGGCCGCAATCGGCCTGGATACCCCCACTGCCCGCATCGCCCACAGCATGGAGCAGGCACTCGAGGTCCAGGCGGAGATCGGCTTCCCCACGATCATCCGGCCCTCCTTCACGCTGGGCGGCTCCGGCGGTGGCATCGCCTACAACCGCGAGGAGTTCGTCGAGATCTGCGAGCGCGGCCTCGACCTCTCGCCCACCAACGAGCTGCTCATCGAGGAGTCCGTGCTCGGCTGGAAGGAGTTCGAGATGGAGGTGGTCCGCGACAAGGCGGACAACTGCATCATCGTCTGCGCCATCGAGAACGTCGACCCCATGGGCGTGCACACCGGCGACTCCATCACCGTGGCCCCGGCGCAGACGCTCACCGACAAGGAATACCAGATCATGCGCGACGCCTCGCTCGCCGTGCTGCGCGAGATCGGCGTGGAGACCGGGGGCTCGAACGTGCAGTTCGCCATCAACCCGGAGGACGGGCGCATGGTAGTCATCGAGATGAACCCGCGGGTATCGCGGTCCTCGGCGCTGGCCTCCAAGGCTACCGGTTTCCCCATCGCGAAGGTCGCGGCGAAGCTCGCGGTGGGCTACACCCTCGACGAGCTGCGCAATGAGATCACCGGCGGGCGCACGCCGGCTTCCTTCGAACCGAGTATCGACTACGTGGTGACCAAGATCCCTCGGTTCACCTTCGAGAAGTTCATGAAGACCAAGCCGGTGCTCACCACCCAGATGAAGTCGGTGGGCGAGGTGATGGCCATCGGCCGGACCTTCCAGGAGTCGCTGCAGAAGGCGCTCCGAGGCCTGGAGAACGGCCTCGAGGGGCTGGATCCACGGGTCGAGCCCCATCGCGAGGATGTCACCGAGGCGATCGCCCGGGAGCTGCGCCTGCCGGGGCCCGAGCGCCTGCTGTGGGTTGGTGACGCCTTTCGTGCCGGCCTGGACCTGGAGACGGTGTACGGACACACCTGGATCGACCGCTGGTTCCTCGCGCAGATCGCCGAGCTCATGGAGTGGGAGGGCCACATCGCCGAGCAGGGGGCGGGTGCCTTGGACGCGCGCCGGTTGTACGCCCTCAAGCGCCGGGGCTTCTCCGATGCCCGGATCGCCCGGCTGGTGGGCTGGAATGAGCACGAGGTGCGCGCCCATCGCCGCCAGCTCGGTATCCGCCCGGTCTACAAGCGGGTCGACTCCTGCGCCGCGGAGTTTGCCACCGCCACCGCCTATATGTACTCCACCTACGAGGAGGAGGACGAGGCCGAGCCCTCCGGGCGCAGAAAGATCATGGTCCTCGGTGGCGGGCCGAACCGCATCGGCCAGGGCATCGAGTTCGACTACTGCTGCGTCCATGCCGCGCTCGCCATGCGCGAGGACGGCTACGAAACCATCATGGTCAACTGCAATCCAGAAACGGTGTCCACCGACTATGACACCTCGGACCGGCTGTACTTCGAGCCGTTGACCCTGGAGGACGTGCTCGAGATCGTCGAGACCGAGCGCCCGGAGGGCATCATCATCCAGTACGGGGGGCAGACGCCGCTGAAGCTCGCCCGGGACCTCGAGCGCTTTGGTGCGCCCATCATCGGCACCAGCCCGGACTCCATCGACCTCGCCGAGGACCGGGAGCGCTTCCAGGGCATGATCGGCGAGCTGGGGCTGCAGCAACCGCCCAACCGTACCGCGCGCAGTGCCGAGGAGGCGACGCGTCTGGCCGCCGAGATCGGCTACCCGCTGGTGGTCCGGCCCTCCTACGTCCTCGGGGGTCGTGCCATGGAGATCGTCTACGACGAGGCCGAGCTCATGCAGTACATGAATGAGGCGGTGAAGGTCTCCAACGAGTCACCGGTGCTGCTCGATCGCTTCCTCGACGATGCGGTGGAGGTGGACGTGGATGCGGTCAGTGACGGCGAGGAGGTGCTCATCGGCGGCATCATGGAGCACATCGAGCAGGCCGGCGTGCATTCCGGCGACTCCGCCTGCTCGCTGCCGCCCTATACCCTGGCGCCCGAGACCATGGACCGGCTGCGCGAGCAGGTCCGCGCGATGGCCCGCAAGCTCGGCGTCGTGGGGCTGATGAACACGCAGTTCGCCATCAAGGGCCCGGAGGTCTTCATCCTCGAGGTCAACCCGCGCGCCGCGCGTACCGTACCCTTCGTTTCCAAGGCCACCGGTGTGGCGCTGGCGAAGATCGCGGCGCGCTGCATGGCCGGCCAGCGGCTGGCGGAGCAGGGGTATACCCGGGAGGCGGTGCCTGCGTACTATAGTGTCAAGGAATCGGTCTTCCCGTTCATCAAGTTCCCCGGCGTCGATCCCATCCTTGGTCCGGAGATGAAGTCCACCGGCGAGGTGATGGGGGTGGGCCGGGATTTCGGCGAGGCCTATGCCAAGTCGCAGGTGGGCGCCGGCGTCATCCTGCCGCGGGACGGGGGCAAGGCCTTCGTCAGCGTCCGCGACGCGGACAAGGCCGGGGTGGTCGCTGCGGCGCGGGATCTGCGGCGCAAGGGCTTCTCGCTGGTGGCGACGCGGGGTACCGCTGCCACCCTCGAGGCCGCCGGGATCGACTGCGAGGTGATCAACAAGGTCACCGAGGGCAGGCCGCACATCGTCGACGCGATCAAGAACGATGAGATCGCGCTGATCATCAACACCACCGAAGGGCGGCAGGCCATCGCCGACTCGTTCTCCATTCGACGCGAGGCCCTGCACCACAAGGTCTGCTACACGACCACGCTCGCGGGCGCGCGGGCTACCGTGCAGGCGTTGGAGTACCTCGAGCACAGCGATGTGAACGCCCTTCAGGACCTCTACAAGGAGGCGACGGCATGAGCAAGACGCCGCTGACGGTACAGGGCGCCGAGAAGCTCAAGGCGGAGCTCGACCGCCTCAAGCACCAGGACCGGCCACGGGTGATTCAGGCGATCGCCGAGGCCCGGGAGCACGGCGATCTCAAGGAGAACGCGGAGTATCATGCCGCCCGCGAGCAGCAGGGCTTCATCGAGGGGCGGATCGCCGAGATCGAGGGCAAGCTCGCCAATGCCCAGGTCATCGACGTCAAGAGCCTGCCCGCCAACGGCAAGGTGGTCTTCGGGGTGACGGTAGTGCTCGCCGACGAGGACTCCGGCGAGGAGAAGAGCTACCAGATCGTTGGCGAGGACGAGGCCGATATCAAGGAGGGACGGATCTCCATTCAGTCGCCTATCGCCCGTGCCCTTATTGGCAAGGAGGAGGGCGATATCGCCGAGGTACAGGCCCCCGGTGGCACCCGCAGCTACGAGATCGTCGAGGTCCGCTACGAGTGAGTGGCTGGCTAGGGCAGCGCGATGGGCTCGCGCTTGTCCGAATTGCGGCGATAGAGCAGGGCGATGTGGCCGACGCGCTGCACCAGCGTGGCCCCGGTGGCCTTGATGATACGATCGATAAAGGCCTGTCGCTGCGCTCGGTCTTCGGCGACGAGCTTGACCTTGACCAGCTCATGATCACGCAATGCCCGCTCGAGCTCGGCGATCACCGCGTCGGTGAGCCCGGCATTACCGGTGCGCACCAGCGGGTGGAGGTCGTGGCCGAGGCGGCGCAGGTGGCGGCGCTGGGCTTCGGTGAGCGGCTGCATCGGGGAAACCCTCATGTCCTCTAGGCGAAGCGGCGGAATGGTATCACGGGGCGGAGAGCAACGCCCGGAGGCGTTCGTCGGGCTGCGGGCCGAGCTGGCGGTGGTACTGGTGTTCGGTGCCATCGCCGCGCTGCTGATCGTGGGCCTGGACCTGCGGCGCTGGGTGGAGTTGGTCCTGTTGGCGGGCATCGGCTTCGCCGCCGGGGGCTGGATGGCGGTGCGTACCCGCGCCGCGGAGCGGCGGGCGCTGGATGGGCGCGAGTCGCGGGAGGGGGGCGGTGGCCCGGAGCAAGAGTAGCCGGCGCTGGCTGCGCGAGCACTTCGATGACGCCCATGTCCGGCGCGCGCAAAAGGAAGGCTGGCGTTCCCGCGCGGTGTTCAAGCTCGAGGAGATCGACGCCCGCGACCGCCTGCTGCGCCCCGGCCGGGTGGTGGTGGACCTGGGGGCGGCGCCGGGCGGGTGGTCGCAGTACTGCAGCCGGCGGCTCGGCGAGGCGGGCCGCATCGTGGCCTTGGATTGCCTGCCCATGGATCCGCTGCCCGACGTGCGCTTCATCCAGGCGGATTTCACCGAGGACGCCGCCCTGGCCGCCCTGGAAGAGGCCCTCGCCGGCGCGGGCGTGGACCTTGTCCTCTCCGATATGGCCCCCAATATCTCCGGGCAGGCAGCGGTGGACCAGCCACGCGCGATGTATCTCGCCGAGCTGGCCCTCGACTTCGCCGCCGCGCACCTGGAACCCGGGGGCGATCTGCTGGTCAAGACCTTTCAAGGAGAAGGTTTCGACGAGTATCTCCGGAACCTGCGCGGGCAATTCAAACGGGTGGTCTCGCGCAAGCCGGACGCCTCCCGCGGGCGAAGCCGCGAGGTGTATTTGTTGGCGCGGGATTTCCACCCGTAGTACCGTTGAGCCGAGTTCATCCTGCGGGATGCGGCCCTCGAAATGCATTCGGACCGAGGTGAGCAGCCTTGAACGACATGGCCAAGAATCTGATCCTCTGGGTGGTCATCGCCATCGTGCTGATGTCGGTGTTCAGCAACTTCCAGAGCAACAGCGTGACCCCGGGGGAGATCCCGTATTCACAGTTCCTCTCCGAGGTGAAGAACGGGAATATCAGCCAGGTCACCATCAAGGGGCCGGTGATCCGCGGTCAGAAGGACGGTGGCCAGCCGTTCACCACCTATAACCCGGAGACGGACAACAGCCCGCTGGTCGGTACGCTCCTGGATAACGGCGTCACCATCGATGCCGAGCCCGAGGAGGGCCGCAGCATCCTGCTGCAGATCCTGATCTCCTGGTTCCCGTTCCTGCTGCTGATCGGGGTGTGGATCTATTTCATGCGCCAGATGCAGGGTGGTGGCGGCGGCCGTGGGGCCATGTCCTTCGGCAAGAGCCGCGCCCGGATGATGTCCGAGGAGCAGGTCAAGATCACCTTCGCCGACGTCGCCGGCGTGGAGGAGGCCAAGCAGGACGTGGTCGAGCTCGTGGAGTTCCTCCGCGATCCGTCCAAGTTCCAGCGTCTCGGTGGCAAGATCCCCAAGGGCGTGCTCATGGTCGGACCGCCGGGCACGGGCAAGACCCTGCTTGCCAAGGCCATCGCCGGCGAGGCCCGGGTGCCGTTCTTCACCATCTCGGGCTCGGATTTCGTGGAGATGTTCGTCGGCGTAGGTGCCTCCCGGGTGCGTGATATGTTCGCGCAGGCCAAGAAGCACGCGCCGTGCATCATCTTCATCGATGAGCTCGATGCCGTTGGCCGCCAGCGTGGTGCCGGCCTCGGTGGCGGCCATGACGAACGCGAGCAGACGCTGAACCAGATGCTCGTGGAGATGGACGGCTTCGAGGGCAACGAGGGTGTGATCGTCATCGCCGCCACCAACCGCCCGGACGTGCTCGACCCGGCGCTGCTGCGTCCCGGCCGTTTCGACCGTCAGGTGGTGGTGCCGTTGCCGGATGTGCGCGGCCGTGAGCAGATCCTCAAGGTGCACCTGAGCAAGGTCCCGGTGGCCGATGACATCGATGCCCGCGTGATCGCCCGCGGTACACCCGGGTTCTCCGGCGCGGACCTCGCCAACCTGGTCAACGAGGCGTCGCTGTTCGCGGCGCGCCGGAACAAGCGCGTGGTCGACCAGCAGGACTTCGAGGACGCCAAGGACAAGATCATGATGGGCGCCGAGCGCAAGTCCATGGTGATGACCGAGGACGAGAAGCGCCTGACCGCCTACCACGAGTCCGGCCACGCCATCGTGGGACTGCGCTCCCCGGAGCACGACCCGGTGCACAAGGTCACCATCATCCCGCGCGGGCGGGCACTGGGTGTGACCATGTTCCTCCCCGAGGAGGACCGCTACAGTTTCACCAAGCGGCGGCTCAACAGCCAGATCGCGAGCCTGTTCGGCGGGCGGCTCGCCGAGGAGATCATCTTCGGGCCGGACCGGGTCACCACCGGCGCGCAGAACGACATCCAGCGTGCCACCGAGCTCGCCCGCAACATGGTCACCAAGTGGGGGCTGTCCGACCGCATGGGGCCACTGTCCTACGGCGAGGACGAGGGCGAGGTCTTCCTCGGCCACCAGGTGACCCAGCACAAGACGATCTCCGACGAGACGGCCCACGCCATCGACGAGGAGGTGCGCCGAATCATCGAGGAGAACTACCGCTACGCCAAGCAGATCCTCGAGGAGAGCATGGATAAGCTCCACATGATGGCCGAGGCGCTCATGAAGTACGAGACCATCGACCATGAGCAGATCGGGGACATCATGAACGGCCGCCCGCCGCGCCCGCCGGAGGACTCCCAAGGACCGGCCCAGCCGAGCACCGGGGAGGGCGGGGCCGATGAATCCGAGACCGGCAAGGTAGGTGGCCCCGCGAGCGAGCACTGATGCGCCGGCCCCCCCAGCGGGGGCCCGGGGACGCGGATAGGGCCCGTATGACGGATGCGATAATGGACTGCGGCGGGAAACCGCTGGATCTCTCTACGCCTGTGGTGATGGGCGTGCTCAATGTCACCCCCGACTCCTTCTCGGACGGGGGTGATTTCATTGACGCGGATACTGCCCTGGAGCGCGGCCATCGATTGGTGGCCGAGGGGGCCGCGATCGTGGACATCGGGGGGGAGTCCACCCGACCGGGTGCCGAGGGGGTTACCGAGCAAGAGGAGCTCGCACGGGTCCTGCCGGTGCTCGAGGCGCTCGCCGCGGAACTGCCGGTGCCGGTATCGGTGGATACCACCAAGCCCGGGGTGATGCGCGCTGCGGCGCGGGCGGGTGCCGGGATGATCAACGACGTCATGGCGCTTCGCCAACCCGGCGCCCTGGAGGCCGCCGCGGAGACCGGCTTACCGGTCTGTCTGATGCACATGAAGGGCACCCCGCGGAACATGCAGCGCAATCCTCACTATGACGACGTGATCGCGGAGGTGGGCACCTTCCTGGACGAACGGGTGGCCGCCTGTGAGGCGGCGGGCATCCCGCGATCCCGGGTCCTCCTGGATCCGGGGTTCGGCTTCGGTAAGGATATGACCCACAACGCCACGCTGCTGCATCACCTGGACGCGCTGGTCGGCCTCGGCCTGCCGGTGCTCGTGGGGCTGTCGCGTAAGTCCTTTATCGGGCATATCGTGGATCGGCCGCCCAAGGAGCGGGTCAGCGGGAGCCTCGCGGCCCATGTCCTCGCTGTCCGGGCCGGGGCCCGGGTGATCCGCGCCCATGACGTAGCGGCGACCGTGGACGCGCTTCGGGTGGCGGAGTTCGTGATGGGCAACGGGGACATCCCCAGGGAGGGTGGTAATGGCTAGGCGCTATTTCGGCACCGACGGGATCCGCGGGCGGGTGGGTGAGTACCCGATCACAGCGGACTTCATGCTCAAGCTCGGCTGGGCCGCCGGGCGTGTGCTTGCCGGCCGCGGGACCAATAACGTGGTCGTCATCGGCAAGGACACGCGGCTGTCCAACTACATGTTCGAGTCCGCCCTGGAGGCCGGGCTTTCCTCCGCCGGCGTCAACATCCAACTGCTCGGGCCCATGCCTACCCCGGGCATTGCCTACCTCACCCGAACCTTGCAGGCGAATGCCGGCATCGTGATCAGTGCCTCGCACAATCCCCATTACGACAACGGCATCAAGTTCTTCTCCGCCGCCGGGCACAAGCTCGATGACGCCACCGAGACCGCCATCGAGGCCCGGCTGGAGGCACCGCTCGAGACCGTGGCCTCGGAGGGGCTCGGCAAGGCCTACCGGATGGTGGATGCCGCGGGGCGCTACATCGAGTTCTGTAAGCATACCTTGCGGGCCGGCGGTGATCTCTCCGGTCTCCGCCTGGTCGTGGACTGCGCCAATGGCGCCGCCTACCAAGTGGCGCCGGCGGTGTTCCGGGAGCTGGGCGCCGAGGTGCTGGCCATCGGGGCCGAGCCGGATGGGCTCAACATCAATGTCGACTGCGGATCGCTGCACCCTGCGGC
Organism: Arhodomonas sp. SL1; assembly: GCF_052060015.1. Classification (NCBI taxonomy): domain Bacteria; kingdom Pseudomonadati; phylum Pseudomonadota; class Gammaproteobacteria; order Chromatiales; family Ectothiorhodospiraceae; genus Arhodomonas; species Arhodomonas sp. SL1. Next base: position 69,728 of record NZ_JBPODZ010000006.1, read on the forward strand.
GCTGCAGGCGGCGGTGCTGCGAGAGCGGGCGGATGCCGGCATCGCCCTCGACGGCGACGGCGACCGTGTGATCATGGTCGACGAGCACGGGGAGGTGCTCGACGGCGATGACCTGCTCTGGATCATCGCCCGGGAGCGCCACGCCGCGGAAGGCCTGGCCGCTCCGGTGGTGGGCACGTTGATGTCGAATCTCGGGCTGGAGCGCGCCCTGCTCGGGGCGGGTATCGGCTTCGAACGGGTCAAGGTCGGTGACCGCTATGTCCTCGAACGCCTCGTCGAGACCGGGGGGGTCCTCGGCGGCGAGTCCTCCGGCCATATCGTCTGCTTGGATCGCACCAGCACCGGCGATGGCATCGTTTCCGCGCTGCAGGTGCTCGGCTATGCGGTGCAGGCCGGGCGGGGGCTCGCCGAGATACGGCGCGGCATGGAGCGCCTGCCCCAGGAAATGGTCAACGTCCCCGTGGCCGAGCGGCGGGACCCTTGGGAGGTCCCGGCGGTGAACGAGGCAGTGCGCGAGATCGAGGCGGAGCTTGGCGAGGCCGGGCGGGTGCTGCTGCGGCCATCGGGCACCGAGCCCGTGATCCGCGTGATGGTGGAGGCGCGTGACGGGGCCCTGGCGGATCGCGCCGCACGCTGGCTGGCCGAGCGCGTCGGCGCCGCCATGGGCCGAGAGCCCAGTGTCGTGGATTGATTTCCACCGCCCCCGCGGGTACCCTAACGCGCCTTGAGCGGAGACGACGGGGACCCATGCGCCAGCCGCTGGTCATCGGCAACTGGAAGATGAACGGCAGCCTCGCCGAGGCCCGGGCGCTGGCCGTGGCGGTGGCGGACGGCGTCGAAGCCCTTCACGGGGTACGGGTCGGCGTGATGCCACCCATGGTCCACATCCCTGCGGTGGCCGAGGCCCTGGCGGGGACGCAGGTGTCGCTGGGGGCGCAGAACGTCGCGGATGCGGATGCCGGGGCGTATACCGGCGAGGTCAGCGCCGCCATGCTCGCGGAGCTCGGTTGTACGTATGCCCTCGTCGGCCACTCCGAGCGGCGTGGCCACTACAACGAGTCTGACGATCTGGTTGCGGCCCGTTTTGCGGCAGCCGGTGCAGGCGGCGTCACCCCGGTGCTGTGCGTCGGCGAGACCCTGGAGCAGCGGCGGTCCGGGGAAACCGAGGCGGTGATCGCCCGCCAGATCGACGCGGTCGCAGCGCGGCTCGGCGGCGCCGTGATGACGGGCGCAGTGATCGCTTATGAGCCGGTCTGGGCCATCGGCACCGGGGAGTCGGCCGCTCCGGAGCAAATCCGCGCGGTGCATGGTTTCATCCGCCGCCATCTTGGCTCCGCTGCCGCCGCCGTCCTTTACGGCGGGAGCGTCAAGGCCGATAACGCCGCAGCGCTGTTCGCCCTCGAGGAGGTCGACGGCGCGCTAGTGGGGGGCGCATCGTTGCGCCCCGGTGAATTCTTGTCTATATGCCGGGCCGCTGCGGCGTGCCCGGCATCGTGAACTTCGGGGCCAGTTGATGTCCGTTTACAGTATCCTGCTCGCTGTCCATGTCCTTGTCTGCCTGGCGGTGATCGGTGTGGTGCTGCTCCAGCACGGCAAGGGCGCGGACGCCGGCGCGGCGTTCGGCAGTGGTGCTTCGGGGACGGTGTTCGGCTCCCGCGGTGCGGCCTCGTTCCTGAGCAAGGTAACGGCGGTGCTGGCCGCGAGCTTCTTTGGCACCAGCCTGGTGCTGGCGATGATCACCGGCAGCTTCGACGACGTCGGCAGCGTCATGGACGGTGACGGCGGCAGCGTGATCGATGAACGGGTACCGGAGTCCGCCGGTGAGGCCAGCGGCGAGGGCAGCGGGGAGCCGCCGGCCCCGGCACCTTCGGAGTAGGCATTGCCGGTGTGTGGGCGCTTTGCTATAGTGCGCGCTCGCATCGTCAGCGGGATGCACGACAGTCATCGCATGCGGATGTGGTGGAACTGGTAGACACGCTGTCTTGAGGGGGCAGTGGCGAAAGCCGTGCCGGTTCGAGTCCGGCCATCCGCACCATATCCTTTCCGGCGCGGGAACCCCCGCGCTAACTATTTGTTTAATAAAGAAAAATACCGTCCGCGGAAGTTGACACCGGCGTCATCGTTCGCCTAGACTGCCGGCAGTTCATCAGCGCGCCGACCTTCCCTTCGGCGTCCTCCGCAACGGTTGGGCAGTCCATGGTTGAATCGTACCTACCCATCCTGGTGTTTATCTTGATCGCGGTCGGGTTGGGGGTCGCGCTTCCGGCCCTCGGCTTCATCCTCGGTCCCACCCGCCCGGACGACGAGAAGCTCTCCGCCTACGAGTGCGGCTTCGAGGCGTTCGAGGACTCGCGCATGAAGTTCGATGTGCGCTACTACTTGGTCGCCATCCTGTTCATCATCTTCGATTTGGAGATCGCCTTCCTGTTCCCGTGGGCGATCGTTCTCGACAAGGTAGGCCTGTTCGGCTTCGCGGCGATGGCCCTGTTCGTGGGCATCCTGCTGGTCGGTTTCCTCTACGAGTGGAAGAAGGGGGCGCTGGAATGGGAGTAGAAGGCGTTCTCGAGCGGGGGTTCGTCACCACCTCCTCCGACAAGCTCATCAACTGGGCGCGGACCGGCTCGCTGTGGCCCATGACCTTCGGGCTCGCCTGCTGTGCGGTGGAGATGATGCACACCGGTGCGGCGCGCTACGACATGGACCGCTTCGGCGTGATCTTCCGCCCCTCGCCCCGGCAATCGGACGTAATGATCGTCGCCGGCACCCTGGTCAACAAGATGGCGCCGGCGCTGCGCAAGGTCTATGACCAGATGGCCGAGCCGCGCTGGGTCATCTCCATGGGCTCCTGTGCCAACGGTGGCGGTTATTACCACTATTCGTATTCGGTGGTGCGCGGTTGTGACCGCATCGTGCCGGTGGATATCTACGTGCCCGGCTGCCCGCCCACGGCGGAGGCATTGCTCTACGGCATCATCCAGCTACAGAAGAAGATCCACCGCACCAACACCATCGCCCGCTGAGGAGGCTTCCAGTCCATGGCCGTTTACGCGGAAGAGCTAGGCCGGCGCCTGGGGGAGGTGTTCGGCGACCGGGTCGGCAACATCGAGATCGCTCATGGCGAGGTAGACGTCGAGGTGGCCCCCGAGGACTTGTTCGCGGTGATGCGCGAGCTCCGGGACCATGACGGGCTGCGCTTCGAGCAGCTCATCGATATCGCCGGCGTCGACTATGCCGCCTACGGCGAGGACGAGTGGATCACCGAGGAGGCCACCGCGGTGGGCTTCAGCCGCGGCGTCGACGGCTTTACCACCGGCCGGCTCGGGCTCACCGGCATCTATGGCATCCAGGAGATCCGCTCCAACACGGGGCGGCGCTTTGCCGCGGTCTACCAGCTGCTGTCGCTGACCCATAACCATCGGCTGCGGGTGCGCTGTTACGCCGGCGACGACAACTTCCCCGTCCTGGATTCCGTGGTCAGCATCTGGAACGGTGCGGAGTGGTTCGAGCGCGAGGCGTTTGATCTCTACGGCATCGTCTTCGACGGCCACCCGGACCTGCGCCGCATCCTCACGGATTACGGTTTCGTGGGCCATCCCTTCCGCAAGGACTTCCCGCTGATCGGCAATGTGGAGGTGCGCTACGACGAGGAGCGTGGCCGCGTGGTCTACGAGCCGGTCAGCATCGAACCGCGGGTGACGGTGCCGCGGGTGATTCGCGAGGACAACCGCTACACGCGGCCGGCATCCGAGCAGGAGGGTGGCGCCGATGCCTGAGATCAGCAGCTACACCATCAACTTCGGTCCCCAGCACCCGGCCGCCCACGGCGTGCTCCGGTTGGTGCTGGAGCTCGAGGGTGAGACCGTGCGCCGGGCCGATCCCCACGTCGGGCTGCTGCACCGGGCCACCGAGAAGCTAGCCGAGACGAAGCCGTTCAACCACAGCATTGGCTATATGGATCGGCTGGACTACGTGTCCATGATGTGCAATGAGCACGCCTACGTGCTCGCCATCGAGAAGCTCCTCGGCATCGAGCCGCCGATTCGGGCGCAGTACATCCGCACGATGTTCGACGAGATCACCCGCATCCTTAATCACTTGATGTGGATCGGCGCCCATGGCCTGGACGTGGGCGCGATGACCGTCTTCCTCTACGCCTTCCGCGAGCGCGAGGAGCTCATGGACTGCTATGAGGCGGTCAGTGGTGCGCGCATGCACGCGACCTACTATCGTCCCGGAGGGGTCCATCGGGACCTGCCCGGGCAGATGATCCGCTACGAGCCCTCGCCCCACCGCTCCGAGGCGGATCTCAAGCGACTGAACAGTGATCGCCAGGGCTCGATGCTGGACTTCCTGGAGGCCTTCTGCGAGCGCTTCCCGAAGGTGATCGACGAGTTCGAGACCCTGCTTACCGACAACCGCATCTGGAAGCAGCGTCTGGTGGACGTGGCGGTGGTCTCGCCGGAGCGGGCGCTGCAACTCGGCTTCACCGGGCCGATGCTGCGCGGCTCCGGGGTCGAGTGGGATCTCCGCAAGAAGCAGCCCTATGAGGTCTACGACCGGCTGGACTTCGACATCCCCGTGGGGACCAACGGTGACTGCTACGATCGCTACTTGGTGCGCATCGAGGAGATGCGGCAGTCGGTACGTATCATCCAGCAGTGCGCCCAGTGGCTGCAGCGCAATGCCGGTCCCGTGCGCCTGGAGGATCACAAGGTCACTCCGCCCACGCGGGAGCAGATGAAGGACGACATGGAGTCGCTGATCCATCACTTCAAGCTGTTCACCGAGGGCTACAGCGTCCCGGAGGGCGAGGTGTACGCCCCGGTGGAGGCGCCGAAGGGCGAGTTCGGCTGCTATCTGATCTCCGATGGCGCCAACAAGCCCTACCGGGTGAAGCTCCGTGCCCCGGGCTTCCCGCACATGGCCTCCATGGACGAGCTGGCGCGGGGGCACATGATTGCGGACGTGGTCACCATCATGGGGACATTGGATATCGTGTTCGGGGAGATTGACCGGTGAGCGCCGAGCAGTTGGCCGAAAAGCACCTGACCACCCATCAGCGCGAGGAAATCGACCACTGGCTGGGGAAGTTCCCGGACGATGACAAGGGCCGGCGCTCCGCGGTCATTCCGGCATTGCATATCGCCCAGGAGGGCAACGGTGGCTGGCTGTCCCGGGAGCTCATCGACGCGGTGGCCGAGTACCTGGGCCTGCCACCAGTGAAGGTCTATGAGATCGCCACCTTCTATTCGATGTTCGACACCCAGCCGGTGGGCCGGCATAAGGTCAATGTATGCACCAACATCTCGTGCATGCTCTGCGGGGGCGAGGAGATCCTCGCCTATATCGAGGAGAAGCTCGGGATCGGCGTCGGCGAGACCACCAGCGACGGCCGTATCACCCTCAAGCACGAGGATGAATGCCTGGCGGGTTGCACCGGCGCGCCGATGATGCTCGTCGACGAGGCCTATCACACCCACCTGACCCGGGAGAAGGTCGACGAGATCCTGGATAACCTGGAGTAGGTATGGCGAACGAGGTCTGCTACGCAACGCTCCAATTCGACGAGCCGTGGGCCCTGGAGAACTACCGCAGTATCGGTGGCTATCAGGCCCTGGAGCGCGTGCTCGGCGACGGCATGACGCGCGATGAGGTGATCGAGGAGATCAAGAAGTCGTCGCTGCGCGGGCGTGGCGGCGCGGGTTTCCCGGCGGGGATGAAGTGGAGCTTCATGCCCAAGGACGCGCCGGGTCCGAAATACCTGCTCTGTAACTCCGATGAGTCAGAACCGGGCACCAGCAAGGACCGGGACATCCTGCGCTATAACCCCCATGCCCTGATCGAGGGGATGGTGATCGCCGGCTACGCCATGGGCGCCACCCACGGCTATAACTACATGCGCGGCGAATTCATGAAAGAGCCGTTCGAGCGCATGGAGCAGGCCCTGGCGGAGGCCAAGGCGGCGGGCTACGTGGGCGAGGATATCCTGGGCAGCGGCTTCGACTTCCGGCTGGAGAATTATATCGGCGCCGGTGCCTATATCTGCGGCGAGGAATCGGCGTTGATGGAGTCCCTGGAAGGCAAGAAGGGGCAACCGCGCAACAAACCGCCGTTCCCGGCCCAGTTCGGCGTCTACGGCCGACCCACCACCATCAATAACACCGAGACCCTGGCCTCGGTGCCGTCGATCATCCGCAACGGGGCGGACTGGTTCCTGGAGATGGGAATCCCCAACGCCGGGGGCACCAAGATCTTTTCGGTGAGCGGGCACGTGAACCGGCCGGGTAATTTCGAGATCCCGCTGGGCACGCCGTTCAAGGATCTCTTGGAGATGGCCGGCGGCGTGCGGGACGGGCGCGAGCTCAAGGCGGTGATCCCCGGCGGTTCGTCCATGCCCATGCTGCCCGGGGAGATCATGATGGATCTCACCATGGACTATGACGCCATCCAGAAGGCGGGCTCCGGGCTCGGGTCGGGGGCGGTGGTGGTCATGGATGAGACCACGGACATGGTCAAGGCGTTGCTGCGTATCTCCCGGTTTTATTACGCCGAGTCCTGCGGGCAGTGTACCCCGTGCCGGGAGGGTACGGGCTGGATGCACCGCGTGATCAAGCGAATCTACGAGGGCAAGGGGCGCGCCGAGGACCTCGAGATGCTGGAGGCGGCGGCCGGGCAGATCGCCGGGCACACCATCTGCGCCTTCGGTGAGGCGGCGGCCTGGCCAGTGCAGGGGGTGCTCAAGCACTGGCGCCACGAGTTCGAGTACTACATCGAGCACAAGCGCTCCATGGTTGAGGCGGCAGCATGAACGCGAAGGTCGAGCAAGCCAATCCGGACATGGTCACCGTTACCATCGACGGCCGCGAGGTCGAGGCCCCGAAGGGGGCGACGATCATCCAGGTGGCCGACGAGCAGGGCATCGACATCCCGCGTTTCTGCTATCACCGCAAGCTCTCGGCGCCGGCGAACTGCCGGATGTGCCTGGTGGACGTGGAGATGAACGGACGCCCGGCACCGAAGCCGCTGCCCGCCTGCGCCACGGCGGTGGGGGACGGCATGAACGTCTCCACCCAGTCGGAACGCGCGCTCAAGGCCCAGAAGGGGGTGATGGAGTTCCTGCTCATCAACCACCCCCTGGACTGCCCCATCTGCGATCAGGGCGGCGAATGCGAGCTCCAGGACATCTCCATGGGTTACGGCCGCAGCGTCTCGCGCTTTGTGGAGCGCAAGCGCGTGGTCAAGGACGAGGACCTCGGGCCGCTGGTGGCCACGGAGATGACCCGCTGCATCCACTGCACCCGCTGCGTGCGCTTCCTCGACGAGATCGCCGGCACCTCGGAGCTCGGGGGGATGTACCGTGGCGAGCACATGGAGATCGGCACCTGGGTGGGGCTCGGCGTGCACTCGGAGCTCTCCGGTAACATCATCGACCTCTGCCCGGTGGGCGCGCTGACGAACAAGCCCTTCCGCTTCCGCGCACGGGCTTGGGAGATGCTGAGCCACCCCTCGGTGAGCCCGCATGATCCCATTGGCGCGAACGTCAAGCTCCACCACGTCCGTGGGACGATCAAGCGCGTGGTGCCCGCCGATAACGAAGCGGTGAACGAGACCTGGATCGCCGATCGCGATCGATTCAGCTATGAGGGCATCTACAGCGACGACCGCCTCGCTGCGCCGCTGATCAAGATCAACGGGCAGTGGAAGGAGACCGACTGGGAGACCGCCCTCGAGCACACCGTCTCCGGGCTGCGCCATGTGTTGCGTGAGCATGGTCCGGAGGGCCTCGGCGCCCTCGTCTCGCCCAATGCCACCACCGAGGAGATGTACCTGCTCGCGCGTTTGGTGCGGGAGCTAGGCAGCGAGAACATCGATCACCGGTTGCGCCAGGCGGATTGCCGCGACGATGCGCGGGCACCGGCGTGGCCGTATCTGGGCCGCTCGATCGCCTCCATGGCGGAGGTCGACGCCGCCTTGGTGGTGGGTAGCCACCTTCGCTGGGAGGTTCCCCTGCTCAACCATCGCCTGCGCCAGGCGACCTTGCGCGGGGGGGCGATCATGTTCCTCAACCCCCGCTACCATCAGTGGAACTACGCCCCTGCCGCGGAACGGGTCGTCCACCCCGGGGCCATGCCCCGGGAGCTGGCGGCTATCGCCGGCGCGGTGGCCGCCTTGCAGTCCGTGGAGCTGCCGAAGTGGGTGGGCGCCTACGCAGCAGAGCCGGACGACGGTCACCGGGAAGTGGCCCGGCGACTGGTGGAGGCGGACGACGCAGCGATCCTGACGGGGGCCCTGGTGGAAGGGCACCCGGCCGGCGCGGAGCTCCGTGCGCTGGCCGCTTTGGTGGCACGGCTCGCCGGCGCCACCCTGGGTGTGCTGGCCTCCGGCGGCAATAGCGCCGGCGGCTGGATCGCCGGGGCCGTGCCCGCGGCGGGGCGGGGTCTGCCGGCAACGCAGATGCTCGGCAAGGGCCTCCCCGCCTACATCACCCTGGGCGTGGAGCCGGAGCATGACTGCTGGGACGGTGCCGCCGCCGAGTGTGCCCTGGCCGGCGCCGAGCTGGCGGTGGCCCTGAGCCCCTGGTGCTCCGAGCGAATGAAGGCCTGGGCGGACGTGATCCTGCCGGTGGCCACTTTCGGCGAGACGGCGGGCAGCTATGTCAACGCCCACGGTGACTGGCAGACCTTCGCGGGCGTGGGTCGACCGGTGGGGGAGGCGCGGCCCGCCTGGCGGCTGCTGCGGGTGCTGGGTAATCTCCTCGAGCTGGACGGTTACGACTATCAGGCACCGGACGAGATCCATGCCGAGCTGCGCGAGCGCGCCGATGACGCGCTGCCGGACACCCTTGCTTGGGAGGGTGACGTCGGCGACCGGGTGGAGCTCGACGGGCTGGTGCGTGCCGGCGGTATCGCGATCTATGGCGCCGATGCCCTGGTGCGCCGGGGCGAGGCGCTCCAGCACACCGTACAGGCACGGCCGGCGCGCGCGGTCATGGCCCCGGAGACGGGCGCCGCCCAAGGTGTGGCGGACGGTGATTCGGTCCGCCTGCAGGTGGGCGAGGGTGAGCCGCGGCGGATGATCGTGGTCCACGATGACGCGGTGCCGGCGGATACGGTGTGGGTGGACGCCGGGCTGGCGGGCAGCGAGGGCCTCGGGCCGTTGCTCGCCGCGGTGACCCTCCGCGCCGACTGATCGGCACAGATCGCTTCAATCACAAGGCAAAACGGGCATGGCGGAAATTCTCGAGCTTTTGTGGATCCTGGCGAAGATCGTGGTACTGCTGGTACCGCTGCTTCTCGCCGTGGCGTACATGACCTATGCCGAGCGCAAGGTCATAAGCTGGATGCAGCTACGCCGGGGGCCGAATCGGGTGGGTGCCTACGGGTTGCTGCAGCCCATCGCCGACGCCCTGAAGCTGATGCTCAAGGAGATCGTGCTACCGCTGAACGCCAACCGCGGTCTTTTCGTGATCGCGCCGATGCTCTCGATCATGCCCGCGCTCGCCGCCTGGGCGGTGCTCCCGGTGGGCGAGGGCCTGGTGATCGCCGACATCAATGCCGGCCTGCTGTACGTGCTGGCCATGGCATCCCTGGGCGTCTATGGCGTCATCGTCGCCGGCTGGGCGTCCAACTCGAAGTATGCACTGCTTGGCGCGTTGCGCGCCGGTGCCCAGGTGGTCTCCTATGAGATCGCCATGGGCTTCGCCTTGGTGGGCGTGCTGATGGCCGCCGGCAGCCTCAATATCAGCGAGATCGTAGAGGCCCAGGCAGGACCGATCTGGAACTGGTTCTGGTTGCCGCTATTGCCGCTGTTCCTGGTCTACTGGATCTCCGGGGTCGCGGAAACCAACCGCCTGCCCTTCGATGTGGCGGAGGGCGAGTCCGAGATCGTCGCCGGCTTCCACGTCGAGTATTCGGGCATGGCCTTCGCGGTGTTCTTCCTCGCCGAGTACGCCAACATGATCCTGATCTCCGGATTGGCGGCGATCATGTTCCTCGGTGGCTGGTATTCGCCCTTCCATGGGTTGCCGGTGATCGGGCCGATCTTCGATTTGGTACCGGGTATCATCTGGTTCTGCCTCAAGGCGGCGTTCTTCCTGTTCTGCTACATCTGGTTCCGGGGCACCTTTCCCCGGTACCGCTACGACCAGATCATGCGTCTGGGCTGGAAGGTGTTGATCCCGGTGACCGTTGTCTGGTTGGTCGTGGAGTCGGTGTTTATCCTCACCGGCTTCGGTCCCTGGTTTTAGGCCCTGAGTACGGGAGGCTTGCATGCAAGCGATACGCGAGTTCTTCAACAGCTTCCTGTTGGTGGAGCTGGTCAAGGGCCTGCGGCTGACCGGCCGCCATCTGTTTGACGAGAAGTACACGATTGAGTACCCGGAGGAGAAGGCGCCGCAGTCGCCGCGCTTCCGTGGCCGCCACGCCCTGCGCCGCTACCCCAACGGCGAGGAGCGTTGCATTGCCTGCAAGCTCTGCGAGGCGGTGTGCCCGGCGCTTGCGATTACCATCGAGTCCGAGCCCCGCGAGGACGGCACGCGGCGCACGACCCGCTATGACATCGATCTGTTCAAGTGTATCTACTGCGGCTTCTGCGAGGAGTCCTGCCCGGTGGATTCCATCGTGGAGACACGGGTGTACGAGTACCACTTCGAGGAGCGCGGCGAGCAGATCGTGAACAAGCAGCAGCTGCTCGCCTTCGGCGACGAATACGAAGAGCAGCTCGCCCGGGACCGGGCGGCGGATGCCCCGTATCGGTAAGGCGACCGGCCCCACTGGCCAACGAGGAATGAGGCGACGTGATTGAGCTGATCATTTTCTACGTGTTCGCGGCGGTGTTGATCTTCGCCGCCGCCATGGTGATCACCGCGCGCAACCCGGTGCACTCGGCGCTGTTCCTGGTGCTGGCGTTTTTCAACAGCGGGGTGCTCTGGGTGATGGCCCAGGCCGAGTTCCTGGGGATCGCCGTGGTGCTGGTCTACGTCGGGGCGGTCATGGTGCTGTTCCTGTTCGTGGTAATGATGCTCGACATCAACGTCGCACCGCTGCGCGAGGGCTTCGCCCGCTACCTGCCCGTCGGAGCGGCTGTGGGCTTGGCCATGCTGCTGGAGATGCTGCTGGTGATCGGCTCCGGCGAGCTCTCCGCCGTGGGCCTCGCCGGCAGCGGCGGGGAGGGCCTGGGCGGTGTCGGCACCGAGCAGAGCAACACCGCGCTCATCGGCAACGTGCTGTATACGGTCTACGTCTATGCCTTCGAGGTGGCGTCGGTGATCCTGCTGGTCGCGATCATCGCGGCGATCATGTTGACCCTGCGGCGGCGGCCCGGGACCAAGCACCAGGACATCGCCCGGCAGGTGCGTACCCACAAGGCCGAGCGTCTGCGGGTGGTGTCCATGAAATCGGAAAAACGAGAGTAACCGCGGCGTGACGCCGTAAACCCCACGACCGTCGGGACGAAGCATGCTGGAACTGTCGCATTATCTGGTGCTCGGGGCGATCCTGTTCAGCCTCGGTGTGGCGGGGATCTTCCTCAATCGCAAGAACGCGTTGATCCTGCTCATGTCCATCGAGCTGATCCTGCTTGCGGTGAACTTCAATTTCATCGGCTTCTCGAGCGCCTTCGGGGACATCCACGGGCAGGTCTTCGTGTTCTTCATCCTCACCGTGGCGGCCGCGGAGTCGGCCATCGGGCTGGCCATCCTGGTGGTGCTTTTCCGCAATCGCGGCACCATCAATGTCGGCGATCTTGACAGTATGAAGGGCTGATCGAATGGAGACGGTATATCTAGCCATCGTTCTGGCACCGCTGATCGGGGCGGCGATCGCGGGGCTGTTCGGGCGACGCCTCGGCCGGGTGGGCGCCCACCGCGTCGCCATCACCGCGGTGGCCCTCTCCTGTGTGCTGTCGTTCGCGACCTTCTTCGGCCTGCTCCTCGGCTGGGTGCAGCCGTTCAATGACGCCGTGTACACGTGGGCCGCCGTCGGCGGGCTGAGCATTGAGGTCGGGTTCCTGGTGGACCGGCTGACCGCGCTGATGATGGTGGTGGTCACCTTCGTGTCGCTGATGGTGCATATCTACACCATCGGTTACATGGCGGATGACGAGCACAACTGGCCTTCCGGTAGTGGCGCCGGCGCCGCCAGCTATCAGCGCTTTTTCAGCTACATCAACCTGTTCACCTTCTCCATGCTGATGCTGGTGATGGCGAACAACTTCATGCAGCTGTTCTTCGGCTGGGAGGCGGTGGGCCTGGTCTCCTACCTCCTGATCGGCTTCTGGCTCAACCGTCCCACCGCCGTGTTCGCCAACCTCAAGGCGTTCCTGGTCAACCGCGTGGGTGATTTCGGCTTCCTCCTGGGGATCGCCGCGGTGTTCCTGTACTACGGCAGTCTGGATTACGTGGAGGTCTTCGCCGCCGCCGCGGAGCAGGCGGATGCGGCGGTGACACTGTTCGGTGCTGAGGCACTGGCGGCCACCGTGGTTGCGGTGCTCCTGTTCATCGGCGCCATGGGCAAGTCCGCCCAGGTGCCGCTGCACGTGTGGCTTCCCGATTCCATGGAGGGCCCGACCCCGATCTCGGCGCTGATCCACGCCGCTACCATGGTCACAGCCGGCATCTTCATGGTGGCGCGGATGTCGCCCATCTACGAGCTCTCGGAGGCCGCGCTCTCCCTCGTCCTCGTCCTCGGCGCGGTTACCGCCCTGTTCATGGGCCTGGTCGGGCTGGTGCAGAACGACATAAAGCGGGTGATCGCGTACTCGACGCTATCGCAGCTCGGCTACATGTTCGTCGGCCTCGGCGCGTCGGCCTATGCCGCGGGGATCTTCCATCTCACCACCCACGCCTTCTTCAAGGCGCTGCTGTTCCTCGGTGCCGGCTCGGTGATCATTGCCCTGCACCACAAGCAGGACATGCGCGAGATGGGGGGATTGCGGCGCTATATGCCGGTGACCTACTGGACGATGTTGCTGGGTACCCTGGCGCTGATCGGCACGCCGTTCTTCTCCGGCTACTATTCGAAGGACGCCATCATCGAAGCGGTGCATCTGGCGGCGGGCGAGGGTCGTGTCGGCGCCGGCTTCGCATACTGGTGTGTGCTCCTCGGCGTCTTCGTCACGGCACTGTATTCATTCCGACTGTTTTTCCTGGTCTTCCATGGCCGTGAGCGAATGGACGAGCATACCCGCGCGCATGTGCAGGAGTCCCCGCGGGTGGTGACGGTGCCCCTGGTCCTGTTGGCGATCCCGTCGGTGCTGCTCGGGTTGTTTACCACCGGTGCGGTGTTGTTCGGCGGTTATTTCGGGGATGCCATTTACGTGGCCCCGGCGAACGATGTGCTCGCCCATATGGGCCAGGAGCTGTGGCACGGTCCACTGGCGTTCGGCATCCACGCCCTGGTCAATCCGGCGTTCTGGCTGACGGTGGCCGGTGTGCTCGTGGCCTGGTTCCTGTATATCCGGCGCCCCGACCTCATGCCCGGGATCGCCGCCCGTCTGGCCCCGGCGCGCTGGGTGCTGGAACACAAATACGGATTTGACGCTCTGTGGATCGACGGATTCGGTGGCGCCGGCCGTGGCCTCGGCCAGGCCCTGTGGCGCGGCGGTGACGTCGGCGTCATCGACGGCGTCGTGGTCAACGGCAGCGCGCGCCTGATCGGCCGGGTGGCGGCGGCAATCCGGGGCCTCCAGTCCGGTTATCTCTACCACTACGCCTTCGCGATGATCATCGGCCTGCTGATCCTGCTGACCTGGCTGGTGGGCAGCTGGCGGGGCTGGTTCGCCTGACGCCTGCGCGGCGGGCGGGGCGCCGCGGCGCATCTCGATACAACGACGGCAAGGAACGAGCGAATGTTTCAAGGTTGGCCTGTGCTTAGCCTCCTGATCTGGATACCCATCCTCGGCGGGATCGCGGTGCTGATGACGGGGGAGCGTGCGCCCGAGCTTACGCGCCGGCTCGCGCTCGGGATAAGCGTCGTGGTCTTCCTGCTGAGCCTCACCCTGTGGACGGGGTTCGAGACGGGCACGGCGGCGATGCAGTTCGTCGAACGCGCGCCCTGGATCGCGACCTTCGGCATCGAGTACTACCTCGGTATCGACGGGATCTCCATGCCGCTGATCCTGCTCACCACCTTCTCCATGGTGCTGGTGGTGGTCGCCGGCTGGGAGGTGATCCGCTACAAGCCGCAGCAATACCTCAGTGCCTTCCTGGTGATGGAGGGCGTCATGGTCGGGGTGTTCAGCGCCCTGGACGCGGTGCTCTTCTATGTGTTCTGGGAGGCCATGCTCATCCCCATGTTCCTCATCATCGGGATCTGGGGCGGGCCCAACCGAATCTACGCCACGCTGAAGTTCTTCCTGTACACCTTCCTCGGCTCGGTGTTGATGCTGGTGGCGCTGCTGTATCTGCGCTACCAGGCAGACAGCTTCGCTATCCTGGATTTCCACGGCCTGCCGCTGGCCCCGGAGATCCAGGTGCTGATCTTCCTTGCCTTCCTGGCTGCCTTCGCGGTGAAGGTGCCGATGTGGCCGGTGCATACCTGGTTGCCCGATGCCCACGTCGAGGCGCCCACCGGGGGCTCCGTGATCCTCGCGGCGATCATGCTCAAGATCGGCGGCTACGGTTTCCTGCGCTTCAGCCTCCCGATCACGCCGATGGCGAGCGTGCAGCTGGACTGGCTGATGATCGCGCTGTCGCTGATCGCGGTGGTCTATATCGGCCTGGTGGCCATCGCGCAGCAGGACATGAAGAAGCTCATCGCCTATTCCTCCATTGCCCACATGGGCTTTGTGACCCTCGGCTTCTTCGTGATCTTCCGCATCGCCGCCAATGCCGGTGCCGACGCCCCGGGGGTGTTGCTGTCGCTGGAGGGCGCGGCGGTGCAAATGATCTCCCACGGCTTTGTCTCGGCGGCGCTGTTCCTGTGCGTCGGCGTGCTCTACGACCGTATGCATAGCCGGCTGATCAGCGACTACGGTGGCGTGGCCAACCGCATGCCGGTGTTCGCGGGCTTTTTCGTCCTCTTCGCCATGGCCAATGCCGGCCTGCCGGGCACTTCGGGGTTTGTCGGTGAGTTCATGGTGATCCTGGCGGCCTTCCAGGCGGACTTCTGGTTCGCCTTCCTGGCCGCGACCACCCTCGTCCTGGCAGCGGCCTATACCCTGTGGATGATCAAGCGCGTGGTCTACGGCGAGGTGGCCAGCGAGGGCGTGGCCGCGCTGTCGGACATCAACCGGCGGGAGTTCTTCGTTCTCGGCGTGCTTGCGCTGGTGGTCCTGGGGCTCGGTGTCTGGCCGCAGCCGCTGGTGGAGGTCATGGAGCCGTCGCTGGCGGCGGTTGCCGATCAAGTTATGGCGGCGCGGTAGTGGTCCGCGGGGAAAGCGGGACGCATCCAGAGGAACAGGGTCGAGGTCAAATATGTCGTTTGTGATGCCGAATTTCGCGCTGGCGATCCCGGAGATCTGGCTGCTGGCGATGATCTGCCTGGTGCTGGTGGTGGATCTGTTCTCGCCGGGCCGGGAGAGCGCCGCCGCCTTCTATCTCAGTCAGGTGGCCCTGTTGGGCGCGATGTGGCTAGCCATCCAGGCGCAGTGGGGCCTGGACGTGGTGGACTTCAACGGCACCTATGTCGCGGACAGCCTGGCGGCCGTGCTGAAGGTGAGCATCGCCGGCTTCGCGTTCCTCGCCTATGCCTACAGTCGCGATTACCTGCGCCAGCGCAATCTCCTGCGCGGCGAGTTCTATCTGATCGGGCTGTTCGCGGTGCTCGGCGGGTTCGTGATGTCCTCGGCGGCCAACATGCTGACCCTGTATCTGGGCCTGGAGCTGATGTCGCTGTCGCTGTATGCGATGGTGGCCTTTGACCGGGACAGCCGGATCGCCTCCGAGGCGGCGATGAAGTACTTCGTCCTCGGGGCGCTGTCCTCGGGGATGCTGCTCTACGGGATGTCCATGATCTACGGTGGCGCCGGCAGCCTCGAGCTCTCGGCCATCGCGGAGGCCGCGGCGGCGGCCGGCTCGGGGGATATCCTGCTGGCCTTCGGGTTGACCTTCGCGTTGGTGGGCGTGGCCTTCAAGTTCGGCGCGGTGCCTTTCCACATGTGGGTCCCGGACGTTTACCAGGGCGCGGCCACGCCGACCACGTTGTTCATCGGCACCGTCTCCAAGGTGGCGGCGGTGCCGCTGTTCCTGCGCCTGATTGGTGAGGGGCTCGGGGCACTGCACGGCGATTGGCACGTGATGGCGATGATCATCGCCGTCGCGTCCCTGGTGATCGGTTCGCTGTTCGCCCTGGTGCAGGATAATTTCAAGCGCCTGCTGGGCTATTCCACCATCGCGCATATCGGCTTCCTGTTCCTCGGCTTCATCGCCGGCACCGACGAGGGCTATTCGGCGGCACTCTTCTACGCCATCAGCTACTCGCTCATGGCCGCCGCGGCGTTCGGCATGATCGTGGTGCTCTCCCGCCGTGGCCACGAGGCCGATGCCATCGATGACCTTCGCGGGTTGAACGAACGCAGTACCGGCATGGCGCTGGTGATGTTGGTGGTGATGTTCTCCATGACCGGGGTGCCCGGGACCGTGGGCTTCTACGCCAAGTACGCGGTGCTGAAAGCGGTGATCGATGCCGGCCACGTCTGGCTTGCGGTGGTCGCCGTGCTGTTCGCGGTGATCAGTGCGTTCTACTACCTGCGGGTGCTCAAGGCGGTCTACTTCGATCGGCTGGAGGGGAACACGGAGGCGATACCGGCCTCCGCCACGGTGCGCTGGGTCTGCGGGCTCAACGGCTTGGCGGTGCTGGCCCTGGGGATCTTCCCGGGTTGGCTGTTCGCGGTCTGCCGTACCGCCCTCGGTGGCTAAAGGGGGGTTGCATCGGGGGCCGGAGTCGGTATCATTACGGGCTCCCAGCGGGGCCGCGCAGTCGGCCGGCAGCCTCACAAGGGCTTGCAGGAAACGGTCCCGCCCGCCTATAATGGCGTTTGTCAGATGCGGGGTGGAGCAGTCTGGCAGCTCGTCGGGCTCATAACCCGAAGGTCGCAGGTTCAAATCCTGCCCCCGCTACCAGGCATCTTCGAAAAGGCCGCTTGCGGCCTTTTTTTGTAGGTGGCCCCCGTAAGAGGGCTGTCGCATGGCGGATTTTCGAAGAATGGGCCGGTAGGGGCCCATTTTTTGTTTGTGGAGACGAAACGGCGGCGATGGCAGCGACGGAGCAACTGATCGGGATCCTCGCCCCGGTGGTGGAGTCGATGGGCTACGAGTTCGTCGGTGTGGAGTTCCAGGGCAGCGGCCGGGGGGCGGTGCTGCGGATCTACATCGACGCCGCCGACGGCGTCGGCCTGGAGGACTGCGAGGCGGTCAGTCATCAGGTCAGCGGTGTCCTCGACGTCGAGGATCCCATCCCCGGGGAATATAACCTGGAGATCTCGTCACCGGGGCTGGATCGCCCCATCTTCAAGGTGGCGGACTACGAGCGGTTTGTCGGCGAACGGGTCCGTCTCCGGGTGCGCGGCCGCCACGAGGGCCGGCGCAAGTTCCGGGGCTGGTTGCGCGGTCTGCGTGACGACTGCGTCGTGGTCGATGAAAACGGCGAGGAGGCATTGGTGCCCCTCGAGGTGATTGAGCGCGCCAATCTCGAGCTGGAGCCCGAGGGCCGGTGAGCTGGAGTAATCGATGAGCAAAGAAATCCTGTTGGTTGTCGACGCGATCTCTAATGAGAAGGGGGTCGACAAGGGGGTCATCTTCGAGGCGATCGAAGCGGCGCTGGCCTCGGCGACGCGCAAGCGCCACGGCGGCGAATGGGACGTGCGCGTCAGCGTCGACCGCAACACCGGCGAGTACAGCGCCTATCGGCGCTGGCTGGTGGTGCCGGACGAGGATTCCGTGGAGGAGCCGGAACGGGAGCTGACCCTGGAGCAGGCTCGTGAGCGTGAGCCGCAGGTGGAGCCGGGCGCGTATATCGAGGAGCCGATGGAGGCCGAGGAGTTCGGGCGCATCGCGGCACAGACGGCCAAGCAGGTGATCGTGCAGAAGGTGCGCGAGGCCGAGCGGGCCAAGGTCGTGGAGGCCTACCGGGAGCGCCAGGGCGAGCTGATCACCGGCATCGTAAAGCGCGTGGAGCGCGGCAACGTCTTCCTCGATCTCGGCGGCAACGCCGAGGCGTTCATCCCCCGCGAGGAAATGATCCCGCGGGAGGCGGTACGTCCCGGCGACCGGCTGCGCGGCTATCTCCGCGAGGTCAGCGAGGAGGGCCGCGGTCCGCAGTTGTTCGTGTCGCGGACGGCCCCGGAGTTCCTTCTCGAGCTCTTCCGGCTCGAGGTTCCCGAGATCGGCCAGGATTTGCTCGCCCTGCGCGGTGCCGCCCGGGACCCGGGGGCGCGGGCCAAGATCGCGGTGCAGGCACTGGACCCGCGGATCGATCCGGTGGGTGCCTGTGTCGGCATGCGTGGCTCCCGGGTTCAGGCGGTCTCCAACGAGCTCGCCGGCGAGCGGGTGGACATCATCCTCTGGGACGAAAACCCCGCACAGTTTGTGATCAACGCCATGGCGCCGGCGGAGGTCGAGTCCATCGTTGTCGACGAGGACCGCCACAGCATGGATATCGCCGTGGGCGAGGATCAGCTCTCCCAGGCCATCGGCCGGGGCGGGCAGAATGTACGGTTGGCCAGTCAGCTTACCGGCTGGGAGCTCAACGTGATGACGGCCGACGAGGCGCGGGAGAAGAGCGAGCAGGAGACCGCGGAGCTGCTGCAGATGTTCGTCGATGAGTTGAACGTCGACGAGGAGGTGGCGGCGGTATTGGTCGAGGAGGGCTTCTCCAGCCTGGAGGAGGTGGCCTATGTGCCGGCCACCGAGCTGCTCGAGATCGAGGGCTTTGACGAGGAAGTCGTGGAGGCCCTGCGCGGGCGGGCCCGCGAGGTGCTCGCCGAGCGCGAGGCGCAGGAGGGGACCCCCGGGACGGCGATCCCCGCCGAGGATCTCCTCGGCATGGACGGAATGGACGAGACGCTGGCCGAGGCGCTTGCGCGCCACGGCATCGCGACGATGGACGACCTGGCCGAGCAGTCCGTCGACGACCTGCTAGAGGTCGAGGGCATTGACCGGGAGCGTGCCGCGGCGCTGATCATGAAGGCGCGCGAGCCCTGGTTCGCCGAGCACGAGGGTGACGAGGCCTGAGGGTGCAGTACACGGCGTGCAGGTGGCGAACGCCCCAAGGGGGCGGACGGGGCGCTCGGCAACAGGTGGGAGGTTAATAGTTTATGGCGAATACGACGATCAAGGATTTCGCGGAAGAGGCCGGCGTTTCCGTGGACCGCCTGTTGGCCCAGCTCAAAGAGGCAGGTGTCGAGGGGCGCGGCCCCGGGTCGACGCTTACCCGTGAGGACATGACGGCGCTGTCCGGATACCTGCGCAAGGCGTCCGGAGGTGGCGCGGACGAGGATGATTCGGGGCCGCGCCAGATCACGCTCAAGCGCAAGAGCCACAGCCAGATTCGCCTGCCCGGCGGAGCCGGCGGCCGCGGCACCCGTGGCAGCACCGGCGGCCGGACGGTGAATGTGGAGGTGCGTAAGAAGCGGACCTACGTCAAGCGCAGCGTCGTCGAGGCCGAACAGCACGAGCGCGAGCTCCGGGCCTTGGAGCAGGCCCTGGAGAGCGCCCTGGAGAAACCGGAAGAGTCTGCGCCGGTCGGGACACCCGGCGAGGCGGAGCCCCGGCAGGACGCGGCCGCTGCCACGGCGGAGGCGGGCGCGGCGGGTGGCGGGCCTGAGGAGGCTCGGGAGGCCGTGGCCGAGCAGGAGAAGCCTTCGGAGGCCGAGGCGGTCGAGGAAACCGGGGCCGGGGAAACCCGAGGCGAGGAGTCCGAGGCCCGGGAGCCTGAGGCCGAGGTGATTTCCGAGGAGGAAGCCGAGGCCGCCGAAGCGGAATCCCAGGCCGAATCCGAGGCCCAGCGGCGCAAGGAGATCGAGGAGGAAAAGGAGCGCAAGCGCCTCGAGACCGAAGCCAAGCGTGAGCGCGAGGCCGAGGAGCGTGCCGCACGGAAGGCGGCCAAGGGCAAGGGCAAGGCACGCAAGAAGGGTGCCGAGACCCGGGCCCCGGCCGGTCGGGGCCGGAAGGGCGGCCGACGGGTCGGCGGTGCCGCCGCCGAACAGCTGCAGCATGGCTTCGAGCGGCCCACCCAGCCGGTGGTCCGGGAGGTGGAGATCCCCGAGAGCATCACGGTGGGGGATCTCGCCCAGCGGATGAGCGTCAAGGCCGCGGATCTCATCAAGGAGATGATGAAGCAGGGCGTAATGGCGACGATCAACCAGGTCATCGACCAGGAGACCGCTGTGATCCTGGTCGAGGAAATGGGCCACAAGCCGAAGATCGTCAAGGAGAATGCCGCCGAGGAAGAGATCCTCGCCCAGGTGGAGGAGCCGGAGGGCAAGCGGGTGCCGCGGGCCCCGGTGGTCACCATCATGGGCCATGTTGACCACGGCAAGACCTCGCTGCTCGATCACATCCGGCGCACCAAGGTGGCGTCCGGCGAGGCCGGCGGCATCACTCAGCACATCGGTGCCTATCACGTGACCACCGATCAGGGGATGCTGACCTTCCTCGACACCCCCGGCCATGAGGCGTTCACTGCCATGCGTGCCCGCGGTGCCCAGGTCACCGACCTGGTCATCCTGGTGGTCTCCGCCGATGACGGCGTCATGCCGCAGACCGAGGAGGCGATTAAGCACGCCCGCGCCGCCGGGGTACCGGTGGTGGTGGCGGTGAACAAGATCGACAAGCCCGGCGCGGACCCGGACCGGGTACGCCAGGAGCTGACCCAGTTCGAGGTGATCCCGGAGGAGTGGGGCGGCGAGACACAGTTCGTCAATGTCTCCGCGATCACCGGTGAGGGCATCGACGCGCTGCTCGAGGCCCTGCTGCTGCAGGCGGAGCTCCTCGAGCTCACCGCGGTGGAGGACTGCGCGGCCAACGGGGTGGTCATCGAGTCCAGCCTGGATAAGGGCCGTGGCCCGCTGGCGACGGTGCTGGTGCGCAACGGGATCCTCCACACCGGCGACGTCATCCTCTCCGGAACCGAGTACGGACGCGCGCGCGCGCTGCTCAACGAGGCCGGCCAACGGGTGGACGAGGCGGGCCCCTCGACCCCGGTGGTGGTCCTCGGGCTCTCCGGGTTGCCGGAGGCCGGTGACGAGGTCTTTGTCCTCGAGGACGAGCGCAAGGCCCGGGAGATCGCCGAGAGCCGTCAGGAGAAGAGCCGGGAGAAGCGGCTGCAGGCCCAGAAGGCCGCGAAGATGGACGAGCTCTTCTCGCAGATGGGCGAGGGCGAGGTCAAGACCGTCAACCTGGTGATTAAGGGCGACGTCCAGGGCTCGGTGGAGGCGCTCACCCAGTCGCTGCAGAACCTCTCCAGCGACGAGGTCAAGATCAAGGTGGTCTCCAGCGGTGTCGGCGCCATCAACGAGGGCGACGTCAACCTGGCGTTGGCCTCGGAGGCGCTGCTCATTGGCTTCAATGTCCGTGCCGACGGCAAGGCACGCAAGCTCGCCGAGGAGAACCAGGTCGAGCTGCACTACTACAGCATCATCTACGACGCCATCGACCAGCTCCGCAACGCCATCAGCGGCATGCTGGAGCCGGAGATCCGCGAGGAGATCATCGGCGTCGCGCTGGTCAAGGACGTGTTCCGCTCTTCCAAGCTGGGGCAGATCGCGGGCTGCCTGGTCGAGGAAGGGGTGGTCCGGCGCAGCAACCCCATCCGCGTGCTTCGCGACAACGTGGTCATCTTCGAGGGGGCGCTGGAGTCGCTGCGCCGTCACAAGGACGATGTCAACGAAGTCCGGGCGGGCACCGAGTGCGGTATCGGTGTGAAGAACTACAATGACGTCAAGATCGGCGACCAGATCGAGTGCTATGAGCGCGTGGAGATCCAGCGTGAGCTGTGAGCGTCCGCGCGGGGGTGTCCCCCATGGCGCGTGAGTTCTCCCGGGCCCGTCGTGTCGGCGAGCAGATCCAGCGCGAGCTCGCTGAGCTCATCCGCGACGAGGTGCGTGACCCGCGGGTGGGGTCGGTAACCGTCTCCGAGGTGCAGGTCAGCCGGGACTTCGCCCATGCCAAGGTGATGGTCACGGTGCTCGGGGCGGGCGCGGAGGATTCCGCCGATGCGGTGGAGGCGCTGAATCATGCCGCCGGCTTCCTGCGCAGCCAGCTGGCGCGGCGCGTGCGCCTGCGCCAGGTGCCGGCGCTGGAGTTCCGCTACGACGAGACCTTTGACCGCGGCGCTCGTCTGTCCCGTCTCATCGATGAGGTCGCGCCGGACGATCCGGACGACGATCAGGATCGACGGGGCTGAGTGCATGGGCCGTAGGCGAAGGGGACGCAATGTCGACGGCATCCTCCTGCTGGACAAGCCCCGCGGGGTAACCTCCAACCAGGCCTTGCAGCGGGTACGGCGGTTGCTGGATGCCCGCAAGGCCGGGCACACCGGCAGCCTGGACCCACTGGCCACGGGCATGCTGCCGCTGTGCTTCGGCGAGGCCACTAAGGTCAGCGGCTTCCTGCTGGACGCCGACAAGCGCTATCGGGTGACCGCGCGTTTCGGTGCGGTCACGGATACCGGTGATGCCGAGGGGGCGGTGATCGAGACCCGCCCGGTCTCCGAGCTGACAGCAGAGGCCCTGGAGGCAGTGCTGCCGCGCTTTCAGGGGGACATCGAGCAGGTGCCACCCATGTACTCGGCACTCAAGCAGCAGGGTCGGCGCCTGTACGATCTCGCCCGCGAGGGTACCGAGGTGGAGCGTCAGCCCCGCGAGGTCACCATCCATGAGCTCACCGTCGTGGACGTGGCCGGGGAGGAGGCGACATTCGAGGTGGCCTGCAGCAAGGGCACCTACGTACGCACGCTGATCGCCGATATCGGTGACGCACTGG
This sequence comes from Arhodomonas sp. SL1, assembly GCF_052060015.1. NCBI lineage: Bacteria > Pseudomonadati > Pseudomonadota > Gammaproteobacteria > Chromatiales > Ectothiorhodospiraceae > Arhodomonas > Arhodomonas sp. SL1. Next base: position 92,646 of record NZ_JBPODZ010000006.1, read on the forward strand.
GACCGGGGGCCCACGTCAGTGCCCTGCGCCGCACAGCCCTCGGTCCTTTCCGTGATGTAGGCGCGCTGGTGAGCATGGATACCATGGAGGCCGCCGTGGAAGAGGGCGGGCCGCAGGCGGCCGAGGGCCTGCTGCGCCCCATGGAGGAGGCGCTCGAGGCCTGGCCGGATGTCCGCCTGGGGCGAGACCTCGCCTTCTACGTGCGCCAGGGCCAACCCGTGTGGGTGCCCCAGGCCCCGGCCTCCGGGTGGGTCCGGCTATTTGCCGATGAGGGCTTCATTGGTATGGGGGTGGTGCTGGAGGACGGGCGGATCGCGCCCAAACGGCTGATCGCGCGGCGGGCGGGCTGAACCGCCAGCACTTCGGTTGTTCCCCGTACCACGGCGGCGCTAGAATACGCAATCTTTCGGGAACATCGAGATAACCAGGAGCATTTGATGTCTCTCACTGCCGAGCAGAAACAGGAAATCGTCAAGGACTTCGCGCGCAGCGACGGTGATACCGGCTCGCCCGAGGTGCAGGTGGCGCTGCTGACCGCACGCATCCAGCACCTGACCCAGCATTTCCAGAGCCATAAACAGGACCACCATTCCCGGCGCGGCCTGCTCAAGCTGGTCAGCCAGCGCCGTAAGCTCCTGGACTACCTCAAGCGCAAGGACCGTTCCCGTTATCAGACGGTTGTCCAACGCCTCGGCCTACGCAAGTAAGCCGGAATAATCCGACCCGAAGATGGATAGGCCTGTGATTCCAACTCCCGTCCAGAAGACGTTCCAGTACGGCGAGCATACCGTGACCCTCGAGACCGGACGCATCGCCCGGCAGGCGGGGGGCGCGGTGCTCGTCAACATGTCCGATACGGTGGTGCTCGTCACCGTAGTGGGAAAGCCCGACCAGGGTGAGCCCCGTGCGTTTCTCCCGCTCACGGTGAACTACCAGGAGCGAACCTACGCCGCCGGCAAGATCCCGGGTGGGTTTTTCAAGCGTGAGGGCCGACCGTCGGAGAAGGAGACCCTGGTCTGCCGCCTCATCGACCGTCCCATTCGACCGCTGTTCCCGGAAGGGTTCACCAGCGAGGTGCAGGTCATCGCGACGGTCATCTCGATGAATCCGGAAGTCGATGCCGACATCCCGGCGCTGATCGGCACCTCGGCGGCCCTGGCGGTCTCCGGTATCCCCTTTGAGGGGCCCATCGGTGCCGCCCGGGTGGGCTATCTGGACGGCGAGTTCCTGCTCAACCCCACCTTCTCCCAGACCGCTGAGTCGGATCTGGACCTGGTGATGGCGGGCACCGAGCAGGCGGTGCTGATGGTGGAGTCCGAGGCCAATCGCCTCCCCGAGCAGACCATGCTCGACGCCGTGCTCTACGGCCACGAGCAGATGCAGGTGGCGATCCGGGCCATCAATGAGCTGGCGGCAGAGGCGGGCAAGCCGCGTTGGGATTGGCAGCCGCCGGAGAAGGACACAGCACTGATCTCCCGGCTCCAGGATCGTGTGGGTGGCGAGCTCGCCGAGGCCTACCAGGTGGTGGACAAGCAGGAGCGCCAGGGCGCCGTCGACCGGGTGCGCGAGCGGGTCATGGAAGAGTTCGCGGCCAGCGAGGATAATCCGGAGGGTTGGAGCGAGCGGGCGGTGGGCGACGCCTTCAAGTCCCTGGAGAAGGACATTGTCCGTGGGCGCATCCTCCGTGGCGAGCCGCGTATTGACGGGCGGGACAACCACACGGTCCGGCCGTTGACCATCGAGGTGGGCTCGCTGCCGCGTACCCACGGCTCGGCGCTGTTCACCCGCGGCGAGACCCAGGCCATGGTGATCACTACCCTGGGCACGGGGCGCGACGCGCAGGTGATCGACGCCATCGAGGGGGAGCGCAAGGAGCCGTTCATGCTCCATTACAACTTCCCCCCCTACTGTGTCGGCGAGGCCGGATTCATGGGCGGGCCCAAGCGCCGCGAGATCGGCCACGGCAAGCTCGCCAAACGCGGCATCCAGGCCGTTATGCCCTCCAGCGAGGAGTGCCCCTACGTGATCCGCGTGGTCTCGGAGATCACCGAGTCCAACGGCTCCAGCTCCATGGCCACGGTGTGCGGGACCAGTCTCTCCCTGATGGACGCCGGCGTGCCGGTGAAGGCGCCGGTGGCGGGCATCGCCATGGGCCTGATCAAGGAGGGCGATGACTTCGCGGTGCTCACCGATATCCTCGGTGATGAGGACCACCTTGGCGACATGGACTTCAAGGTGGCGGGCAGCGAGGACGGCGTGACCGCGCTGCAGATGGACATCAAGATCAACGGCATCACCCGCGAGATCATGGAGCGGGCCCTTGAGCAGGCGCGCAGCGGGCGTCTGCACATCCTCGAGGAAATGAACAAGGTGATCGCCGAGCCACGTCAGGAGATGTCCGAGCATGCGCCGCGGCTGCTGACCCTGCGCATCGATCCCGAGAAGATCCGTGACGTGATCGGCAAGGGCGGGAGCACCATCCGCCAGCTCACCGAGGAGACCGGGACCAATATCGATATCTCCGACGACGGTGTCATCACCGTGGCCTCCACGGACGCTGCAGCGGCCAACGAGGCGAGGCGGCGTATCGAGCTGCTCACCGCCGACGTGGAGGTGGGGCGGATCTATGAGGGTCGGGTGATCAAGCTGATGGACTTCGGCGCCTTCGTCAACATCCTCCCCGGACGCGACGGGCTGGTACATATCTCCCAGATCTCCAACCGCCGGGTGGAGAGCGTCACTGATGAGCTCTCCGAGGGCCAGGTGGTCCGCGTGAAGGTGCTGGAGGTGGACCGCCAGGGGCGCATCCGCCTGAGCATCAAGGCGGTGGAGGAGGAGAACGCCGACGCCTGATCCGGTGTCTGCGTCTCCGCGCCGATGGCGGATAAAAGGGGCCTCTTACGGCCCTTTTTTTGTTGGTGGCTGCATGATGACGCAGCGCCGGCGGCGCCTTCGCGGGGGCGAGAGAGGCGCGCGTGTTGCGCTGCTTTATTGACACCCCGTGACCCCTTTCTAGACTCAAGGGTACTCCTCGGGTCATTCGAAGGAGGTCACGAAAATGACGAATCAACCCCGTGAGTTCCCATTAGGCCGGCACCCGGTCTTGATGACGGCACTGGCTACGTTTCTGGTTTCCGGGACCGCTTTTGCGGCGGGAGAACCGCCGGAACCGGAGTTCTCCCGCACCACCTATGGGGATATGAGCTTCCCCGAACAGTTCCCCGACGGCACCAGCATCAGCATCACCCAGTGGAGCCACTTCGTGCCCCGCTATGATGAGTGGTTCCGCGAATATGCCGAGGCCTGGGGCGAGGCGCATAACGTCGATGTGACGGTGAACTTCGTCAACATCGCCGAGGTGCCCTCGACGTTGTCCGCCTCCATTTCCGCCGGCGAGGGGGCGACGCTGTTCGAGATGAACGCCCCGCCGACGGCCTTCATCGAGGGGCTGAAGCCGCTGGCCGACGTTAATGCCGCCGCGGAGGCCGCCTTCGGTGAGCGATCCGGCACTTGCGAGCGCTCGAGTTATCTCCCGGCCAAGGAGATCTGGTACGGATTCTGTCACGGCTGGGTCCCGGATCCGGGCGACTACCGTCGCTCGCTGTGGTCGGACGCAGGTTATCCGGAGGGGCCGGAGAGCTATGCGGATCTACGCGACGGTGGTGCCGAGATCTATGAGGAGACCGGCATCCCGGTGGCGGTGGGCATGTCCCCGGAGATCGACTCGGAGTTCTACGCCCGCGCCCTGATCTGGTCCCACGGCGGTTCCATCCAGGATGAGAACGGTAACGTCACCTTCGATTCGCCGGAGGTCCTGGAGGCGGTCGAGTACCAGAAGGAGCTGTTCGACAACGCCATGACCCCGGAGGTCTTTGCCTGGAACGCGGCCTCCAACAATCAGACCTTCATCGCGGGCCGGGCGTCGTACATCCAGAACTCCATATCCTTCTACCGCAGCGCCCAGGAGGACAACCCGGAGGTCGCCGCCGACACCGGATTCCGGCCCGGGCTGAACGGCCCCCGCGGTGACCGCAGGATGCCGGCCCACGTGTGGTTCATCCACACCATGCCGGAATATGTCACCGACGAGGACAAGATCGCGGCGGCGAAGAAGTTCATGCTGGACCTGGAGAACAATTACGCCAGCGCCAGCTATTACTCCAAGTTCTACAACTTCCCCGCCTTCACCTCGCAGGCGCCCCAGCTCTTCGGCGATGACAGCTGGCTCGATGACGACCCCTGGGGTGCCGAGCCGCCGGATAAGCTCAAGCTCCTGCAGACCGCGGAGGACTGGACGGCCTGGCTCGGCTATCCGGGCTACGCCAACCCGGCGATCAGCGAGGTCTATCAGACCAACCTGCTCTCGAGCATGATGGCCGACGTCGCCCGTGGCGTGAAATCGCCGGAGCAGGCGGTGGAGGATACCGCCGAGGAGATCGAGGCGATCTTCGCGAAGTGGCGGGAACGCGGCTACGTCGGCACCGGCGACTAGCGAGCCCCAGGCCCCGTGCCGCGGGGCCATGCCGGCCACGCCGGGCATGCGGAGTCATGCCCGGCGTGGCCGGGCGGGCTGGTACGACAGGCTGAATCTGGAGTCATCCGAAAGCTGGGACAGAGCACTATGGCGATACTCGAGACGCGGGCACTGGAGAAGCACTTCGGCCGGATCCCGGCGGTTAACGGGATTGATCTGCAATCCGAGGACGGTGAGCTCCTGGCCATTCTGGGACCTTCGGGCTCGGGCAAGAGCACCCTGATGCGGATGGTCGCGGGCCTGGAGGAGCCGAGCTCCGGGGATATTCTGGTGAACGGCCGCTCCATCGTCGGTGTGCCACCGAAGCGGCGCAACGTCGCCATGGTGTTTCAGAGCTTTGCCCTGTATCCGCACATGAGTGTGCGCGAGAACATCCGCTTCCCCCTCGTAGCCCGCAAGGTGCCGGAGGCGCAGCAGCGCGAGAAGATGGAGTGGGTGACCCGAATCCTGGCGATCGAGAATCTGCTCGACCGGCGTCCGACGCGGTTGTCGGGTGGGCAGATGCAGCGCGTCGCCCTCGCCCGGGCGCTGGTCCGGGATCCGGAGCTGTTCGTCTTCGACGAGCCGCTGTCGTCGTTGGACGCACAGATCCGGAGCCAGGCCCGCGGCGAGCTGCGCGAGCTCCATGACCGTACCCAGATCACCACGTTGTACGTGACCCACGACCAGCTCGAGGCCCTCGGCCTCGCGGACCGCGTCGCGGTGATCCACGAGGGGCGTATCCACCAGCTGGGCACCCCGCGGGAGCTCTACGAGGATCCGGGGGATCTGTTTGTCGCCGGCTTCATCGGTGACCCGCCCATGAATCTCCTCAACCTCGGCGACACCATCCTGGGTGCCCGGCCGGAGCACCTGGTTCCCGCCGATGGGGTGGCCCCGGAGGAGATTGCCATCGAGCTCGACGTCGAGATCGAGCACCTGGAATTCCTGGGTGCGGAATGGCTGATCTACGGGGCCGTGCGCGGAGGCATGCCGGAGCATGAGGAGCGCGCGCCGCGCGTGATCGGCCGTTATCGCCAGGCCGAGCCGCCGCCCTTCGCCACCGGGGAGCGTCGCTCGTTCGCCGTTTCCACCGCCCATGCCCGCTACTTCGACGCGCGCAGTGGCGAGCGCACGCCCGCTCCGGGGGTGGTGGCCGCATGAGTACCGTGGCGAATCCTCGGCGGCCGGACGCGCCGGCGCCCGGCGGGTTGCTGGGACGGATCGGAGAGGCCCTGGAACGGCCGGGGGTGCTCGGTGCGGTGATGCTGGCGCCCGCGGTGCTGTACGTGGTCTTCTTCGTCGCCGTGCCCTTTTTCATGGCGATCCTGTTGAGCCTCAGCGATGCCACCGCCGGCGATCCGCGGCTGGACGAGTTCGTCGGGCTGAGCAATTTCGTGGCGGTGATGCAGCAGGGGGCCTTCTGGACTGCCCTGCGGAACAGCCTCATCATCACCGTCGCCACCGTGGGGCTGATCGTGGTGCTGGCCACCATTGCCGTGGAGTTTCTGGCCCGGGAGTTCCGCGGCAAGCGCCTGGTGCAGGTGCTGTTCATGATGCCCTGGGCAATGCCGGTGTCGCTGGCGGCGATCACCTGGCTGTGGCTGCTGGATTCGCAGTTCAGCCCCATCGACTGGATCCTGGTGCAGATCGGGGTGCTCGGGCCGGACGGCATCCTGGGCCCGGCGCGTAACATGTACTGGCTCGGCCGCACCCATCTCGGCATCGCCGCGGTGGTGTTCATCGACACCTGGCGCACGCTGCCGCTGGCCACTATCATCGTGCTCGCCGGGCGGTTGTCCATTCCCCGAGAGCGCCTGGAGCAGGCGGAGATCGACGGCGCGGGTTTCTTCCGCACCTTGTTCCGTATCGTCATCCCGGCGCTGGCGCCGGTGCTTATCGTCGCCATCCTGTTCACGGCATTGCTGGTGATCGGCGAGATCTCGTCGGTGGAGCTGTTGACCCGCGGCGGGCCGGGCCATTCCACGCAGATCCTGCCGCTATGGGCCTACGAGAAGGGCATCGAAAGCGGCGACCTGGGCCAGGGGGCGGCGATCGCGCTGTTCTTATTCCCGGTGCTGTTGGCCGCCGCCATCGTGGCGTTGCGCTTCGCCTCCAAGCTGCACAAGGACTAGGTCACCCATGGCGCATCGACAGATACGCAAATCGGGGTTCTACTTCGGGGTGGTGCTGCTGGTGCTGTTCTCGGTGTTGCCGATCCTCTACGCGGTCATCACCGTGTTCAAGCAGAACTCGGAGCTCTTCGATCCGAACGCCAACCCGTTCATCTATGAACGCGGCCCCACCATCGACCACCTGGTGTTTTTGTTCACGGACACGCAGTACCCGCTGTTCCTGTGGAATTCGCTCATCATCGGGGTATGCGTGGTGGTGATCACGGTGGCGCTGGCGGTGCCAGCGGCCTATGCCCTGGCGCGGCTTACCGGGCGCTGGGGCGAGAGCTCGGGGATGGCGATCTTCCTGGTCTATCTGGTGCCGCCGTCGCTGCTGTTTCTGCCGCTTTTCAAGATCGTGGTCAATCTGGGGCTCGCCAACACCATCTGGTCACTGGTGCTGGTGCTGCCTACGGCCACGGTGCCGTTCTGCACCTGGCTGCTGCTGGGTTTCTTCCGCTCGGTGCCCCGGGAGCTCGACGAGGCGGCACTCATCGACGGGTGCTCGCGCTTCCAGGCGTTCCGCAAGATCATCCTGCCCCAGGCCCTGCCGGGCATCGGCGCCTGCGTCGTCTTCGCCTTCTCGCTGTCGCTGGCCAACTACATCTATTCGGTGACCTTCATCAGCGAGAGCGCCTCGCGGAACTTGAGCGCAGGCGTGCCCATGGAGCTCATCCGCGGTGACGTCTACTTCTGGCCATCGTTGATGGCGGCGACCGCCATCGTGGCCATCCCGCTGGGCATCGCCTACGGCTTGCTGTTCGACTATCTGGTCCGCGGTTTCCAGAGCGCCGAATCCGGCTGACAGGTGGGGGAAAGGGAGGAAGCCACGGATAAACGCGGATGCACGGGGTGGGGGTAGTGCTTGGATGGGGGACGGCGGTGGATGGGTTCCGGAATCCTCGCCCATCGGTGTTCACCCGTGGCCTTCGACTTTGGCGTGATCATGCGAACAGGCCGTGGAGGAACCAGCGCCGCGGGGCACGGCGCTCACGATAGATCCATAGCCGCTCGCCGTGGCCGTTGCCGGCGATGTAGTAGTCGCGGCTTGCATCGGCGCCGTCCCACCAGCCGGTCTCGATCCGTTCCGGGCCCTCCTGCAGGTCCAGGGGCCCGTGCCAGAGGGGGTGCCCCTGGGTATCCATCGCCAGGCCCCTTGGTGGTTGCAGCAGCCACAGGGGCCGGGCTAGCGCAGGGGGATTGGCGGTAGCGCCGTTGCCGGGCGCCACCGGCCGCCAGGCCCGCTCCGGGCGATGATCGGCGCGGACACCGAGCCCGCTGACGCGATCCTCCCCCAGCCGGCCGGCGATATGCTCGATTAGTCCCTGCCATTGCCGGGTGGTGGGGGTGGTGTCGGCGAGCAGCTCACCGGGGTCCGGTCCCAGGGGGTGGAGGGTGTCGGCGATCAGGCTGATGGCGGTAACCGGGGCGGACAGCCGCAGGCCCTCGAGACGCCGTCGTCCCAGGGCGGTGAGGTGGTCGGGGTCCCGGCTGGGGGCGAGCAGGCCCACAGTGAAGGTGTCCGCGCCACGGGGGGAGAGGTGGAGGCGCAGGGTGAAGCGCTGCACCCCCCGCTCAATGCCGCGGAGATAACCGCAGAGTGGGATGATCAGCCGCTCCAGCCCCCCTTCGATCAACGGGATCTCCCGGGTTTCCATGGGCAGGGGGAGGGTGGCGCGGTAGCGGGGATCCGGTCGCCAGGGTTTCCGGGGATCGGGGTGATCGCCCCGCGCCCGGTCCAGGCGGCGGAGCAGGCGGTGACCGAAACGCCGGGCGAGCCCTTCCCGAGGCAGGGCGAGACAATCCCCCAGGGTCGTACAGCCCAGGGCCTGGAGTGCCTCCGGGGCGGCGGCATCATCGTCGGGGAGGGCGGTCACCGGCAGGGCCTCGAGGGCGTCGTTGCATTCGGCCTGGCTGTGCAGTCGGGCCGGTTCCGCCGCCCGCGCGAACAGCCAGGCGGCGGTGGGCGTTGGGGCGACGGCGAGCAGGGGCCCGTGGCCGAGCCCCTGGATCCCGTCTTTGACCCGGCTGCACAGGGCCTCCAGGCCATGGAAGTAGCGCAGGCTGGCGCCGATCTCCAGCAGTAGCGCATCGGGGGGCTGGAGGCTGATCAGAGGGGTGAACTGGCGGCACCATCCGGCGAGTTGCTTGAGCCGCCGGGCCTCGGTGGAGGGATCCCGGGGGTGGCAGCGCAACCCCGGGCTCAAGGCACGGGCGGCACTCACCGTCTGGCCCGGTTGGATGCCGGCCTCCCGGGCGGCCGGGTCCGCCGAATGGATGCACCCGCCCTCGGTGACGGCGGTGGCCGTGCCGGTCCCCCCATCACCCCCGAAAAGCTCCAGGGCCAAGGCGGGTAGCCGCAGACACAACCACAGGGCCATGGGGCCGTTCCCGGCGATCACCGTCCCGGCGGGGCCAGACCCAGGTCCATCTGCGCCGCCCGTCGCCTTCCCTGCTGGCGGGCCCGTGCCGGTGCAGCAGCGGTAGGGGGTGCCGGCGGGGCGGCGCGCCCCGGGATAGAGGAGGGTGTGGTGCCCTGGCGATATGCCATCGGCGACTGGCGCGGTTCCGCACGGAGGACGCGTCGCCGCCCGCCCCGGCTCTTGATCAACTCCAGGTGTGGGCCCTGTTCGTCATGACCGAGATGCAGGCGCAGCGCCGCGGGGGAGGCCCGATCGGCGCTGTTGCCCCGGCGGAACAGCAGCCCCATGCTGTCTCCGGCCTCGGCGGCGAGCTGCAGCCGACGCAGGCTGGTCCCGTCCACCTGGCGGGGCCAGGCTAGGACCGCACCGCAGGTGCCGGCCCGCAGGGCCTGCTCCACCGCCCACAGGGTGTCGGTGTCCCGGCGGGGATGGATCAGCAGGACCCGGGACAACGCCACCCCGGCCGCCGCCAGGGCGGGGGCATAGGGCAGCCAGGGCGGGGCGATGAAGGCAACCCAGCCTCCCCCTTCACTCAGCTCGGCGAGCGCGGGCAGCACCAGGCTGAGCTCGCCGATGCCGTCCCGGTCGTGGAGGATCTCGGTGAGTGCCCCGCAGGGCCAGCCGCCCCCCGGCAGGGCCTCGTCCAGGGCGGGGATGCCGGTGGCGACATGGCGCCCACCGGCTCCCGTTTCGGCGCTGCCGGCCCGCCAGATACCGGGCTGGCGGAGCAGCTCCTCGACCGCGTTGCTCATGATGACGCTCCTCAGAGCCCGGGGCGGATCACCCCCACCCCGATGCCCTCGATGACAAGGGATTCCCGTCGCAGATCCACCTCGATGGGGTGGTAGACGTCGTTCTCGGGCAGCAGCCGCACGAAGGGGCCATCGCGCCGGAAGCGCTTGACCGTCACCTCGTCGTGCAGCCGGGCTACCACGATCTGGCCTTCCCTTGCCTCGGCGGTGCGATGCACCGCCAGGAGATCACCATCCAGGATCCCCGCCTTCTCCATGCTCGCCCCCCGCACCGTCAGCAGGTAATCCGGCCGGGGCGAGAATAGGGTGGCGTCCACCGCGCAGTGCCGCTCGATATGCTCCTCGGCGAGGATGGGGCTGCCGGCGGCCACGCGGCCCACCACGGGCAGGCCACCGTCGTCCTCCGCCGCCGGCAGGCGGATCCCGCGGGAGGCCCCGCGCCGGAGCTCGATCAGCCCCTTTGCGGCCAACGCCCGCAGGTGCTGCTCAGCGGCGTTGGCCGAGCGAAAGCCGAAGGCCCGGGCGATCTCACCGCGGGTGGGCGGATAGCCGGTCTCCGCCACGTGGCGGCGGATGAGCTCGAGGATCTGGCGCTGTCGTTCCGTGGGCTCGTTCATGCACCCTCCAGTACTGTATAAATATACAGTAACTCATGGGACAAGCAAGCGTGACCATCGCCCGGGAGACCATGGACGAATCCAGCCCACCCCCCTATGCCGAGCTCCACTGCCTGAGCAACTTCAGCTTCCAGCGCGGGGCCTCCCATCCCGAGGAGCTGGTGGCGCGGGCCGCGGAGCTCGGTTATTCCGCCCTGGCCCTCACCGATGAGTGCTCCATGGCCGGTGTGGTGCGGGCGCACCGCGCGGCACGGGAGGTGGGGCTGCGGCTGCTCGTCGGCAGCGAGCTGGTCCTTGAGGAGGGCATTACCCTGGTGGCCCTGGCCCCCGACCGCCAGGCCTATGGCGAGCTCTGCGCGCTGATCAGCCTGGGGCGTTCCCTGGCCGCCAAGGGGAGTTACCGCCTCGGGCGCACCGAGCTCACCGGTGCCCTGCCGGGCTGCCTGGCCATCCTGCGGGTGGAGCCGGCCCTGGAGGCCGCCGACGCCGATTGGTTCGCCGGGGCCTTCCCCAGCCGGGGCTGGCTCGGGGTGAGTTGTCTCCGCGACGGCGCCGATGCCGCCCGGCTGGAGACCGCCGCCGCCCTGGGGGCTCGTACCGGCCTGCCCCGGCTCGCCTGCGGCGGGGTGTGGATGCACCGCCGCGGCCGCCGTGCGGTGCAGGACACCCTCACCGCCATCCGCCACGGCCGCCCCTTGCCGGAGATCGGCACGGCGGTGGCCGCCAATGGCGAGCGCCACCTGCGAAGCCGCGCCGAGCTGGCCCGGCTCTATCCCCGGGGGTTGCTGGAGGAGACCGTCCGGTTGGCGGCGCGCTGCCGTTTCTCCCTGGAGGAGCTGCGCTACGAGTACCCGGACGAGCTGGTGCCCGCCGGCCATACCCCGGCGAGCTGGCTGCGCCGCCGGGTCGAGGAGGGGATGCATCGTCATTGGGGAGAGGCACCCCCCGTGGCGGTGCGGCGGCAGGTGGAGCGCGAGCTCACCCTCATCACCGAGCTCGGCTACGAGCCCTACTTCCTCACCGTGGATGACGTCGTGGCCTTCGCCCGGGGCCGCGGCATCCTCTGCCAGGGCCGGGGCTCGGCGGCCAACTCCGTGGTCTGCTATTGCCTGGGGATCACTGCGGTGGACCCCACCCGGCAGCAGCTGCTCTTCGAGCGCTTCATCTCCCGGGAGCGCGGTGAGCCGCCGGACATCGACGTGGACTTCGAGCACGAGCGCCGCGAGGAGGTGATCCAGTATATCTACCGCAAATACGGCCGGGACCGGGCAGCGCTGGCCGCCACGGTGATCACCTACCGCCCGCGCAGCGCCCTGCGCGATGTGGGCAAGGCCTTGGGTCTGGACCATGCCCAGGTGGAGCGGCTCGCCTCGGCCATGCAGTGGTGGGACGGCGGCGATATCGCCGACGAGCGCGTCCGCGAGGCCGGCCTGGACCCCGCCAGCCCCCTGGTGCGCCGGGTGATCACCGTGGCCCGGGAGATCCTGGGTTTTCCCCGGCACCTCTCCCAGCACGTGGGCGGCTTCGTTATCTCCCGCGGGCCGCTGGCGGAGCTGGTGCCCACGGAAAACGCCGCCATGGCCGGGCGCACCATCATCCAGTGGGACAAGGATGACCTGGAGGCCCTGGGCCTGCTCAAGGTGGATTGCCTGGCCCTGGGCATGCTCACCGCCATCCGCCGCTGCTTCGATCTCGTCGCCCGCCACCACGGCCGGCGGTTGACCCTGAAGGGCATCCCCGAAGGGGATCCGGGGGTCTACGACATGCTTTGTCGGGCGGACACCATCGGTGTCTTCCAGGTGGAGTCCCGGGCGCAGATGGCCATGTTGCCGCGGATGCGTCCCCGCAACTTCTACGACTTGGTGGTGGAGATCTCCATCGTCCGGCCAGGGCCCATCCAGGGCGACATGGTCCACCCCTACCTCCGGCGCCGCGAGGGCCTGGAGCCCGAAGACTACCCCAACGAGGAGGTGCGCGCGGTGCTCGAGCGCACCTACGGCGTGCCGATCTTCCAGGAGCAGGTGATGCAGCTCGCGGTGGTGGCGGCCGGCTTCACCCCCGGCGAGGCGGATGGGCTGCGCCGTTCCATGGCCGCCTGGCGGCGCAAGGGCGGGCTGGAGCCCTTCCGTGAACGCCTGGTCCGGGGCATGCGCGCGCGGGGTTACGACGTTGAATTCGCCGAACGGGTCTTCCGCCAGATCCTGGGTTTCGGCGAGTATGGCTTCCCGGAGAGCCATGCGGCGAGCTTCGCCCTGCTGGTCTACATCTCCGCCTGGCTGAAGCACCACTACCCCGCGGCGTTCACCGCGGCACTGCTCAACAGCCAGCCCATGGGCTTTTATGCCCCGGCGCAGTTACTTCGCGACGCGCGGGCCCATGGCGTGGCGGTGCGGGGCGTGGACGTCACCGCCAGCGATCGGGAGTGCACCCTGGAGCGGGACGGCGACGCCGCTCCCGCCCTGCGTCTGGGACTGGCCATGGTCCACGGCCTCTCCGGCGCCGGCGTCGAGCGGGTGCTGGCGGCGCGCCGCCAGCGGCGGTTCATCGACGTGGCCGATCTCGCCCGGCGGGCCCGGCTCGGGCGCCGGGACCTCAAGGCCCTGGCCGTCGCCGACGCCCTTTCCCCACTCGCCGGCCACCGGCGTCGGGCCCGCTGGGCGGTACTGGGGGTGGAGCCGGATCTGCCGGTGCTCGCCGGTGCCGGCTTCGACGAAGCGGTCCCGGAGCTGGCCGCCCCGGCGGAGGGCGAATCCCTGGTGGCGGATCACGCCAGCACCGGCGTGAGCCTGGGTCGCCACCCCGTGGCCCTGCTCCGCGGGCACCTGCGGCGGCGGCGCTTCCGCAGCGCCGCCGAGCTGAGCCGGGTGGAGCACCGGCGGCTGGTGCGCGCCGCCGGCATCGTCATCACCCGCCAGCGGCCCGCCTCCGCCGGCGGGGTGACCTTTCTCACCCTGGAGGATGAGACCGGGGTGGTGAACGTGGTGGTCTGGCGCGCCGTCGCCGAGCGCCATCGCCGGGCGGTGGTGGGCGGGCGCCTGCTCGGGGTGATCGGCACCTGGGAGCGCCGCGGCGAGGTGATGCACCTGGTGGCCGGGCGTATCGAGGACCACTCCCGGCTGCTCGGTGAGCTGATCACCGAGAGCCGGGATTTTGGATGAAGGCCAGTGATGGACACCGATGCACTCGCGTGACAATCACTATTGAAAGCGCGCCTTGATCGTGTCCATCCGTGGCTGACCCTTATCCCGGCTGGCCGTCGGCGCGGGGGGCGTTGAGCACCGGGGCGTAGGCGACGAGAAAGAGCGCGAAGGCGGCGATCCAGGCCGCTCCGGCCAGGTGCAGCCAGGCCGCGCCCCCGCCGGTGGCAGAGCCGATCCGGGCCAGGGCCGCCACGGTGATCAGGGCATAGATCCATCGTCCGCCCGGCCGCAGGGCCAGCCCCCGTGCGGTATGGGCCACCGCCACGCGGGTCATCACCCCCAGGATGAGGGTGCCTATGGCGCCTACACCCAAGGCGTGGATCCAGGTGGTGGCAGTGACCGCTGTGGTCAGTGGTGCCAGGCCCTTGAGTAGCAGCGCCAGCGGGATCCAGGCATAGCCCAGGTGGAGGATCCACATCAGGGCATCGCCCCGGGCCCGCCACCCCTGCCAGCCGAGCACGCGCAGGCCATGGAGGACGGCGGCCACCAATGCCAGTACCGCCGCCACGCGGCCGCCGGCGACGAACAGGTCGCCGATGAGTACCGCCACCAGTGCGAGCAGCGCCGCCCGGTCCAGACGGGGGTCCTGGCGGATGCCGGCGGGGTCGCGGCCCTGGCGGCGCAGCCAGTTGGCGGTGAACGCCGGGGTGATTCGCCCGCCGATCACCGCCATGAGGACGGCGGTGAGGTTCAGCGCCATCAGCTCGCCGGTCCGTGCCAGGCCGGGGGCATAGCCCAGAAACGCCAGATGCATCAGCAGATTGCCGATGGCGAAGACCAGCAGCACCACCGGAAGCGGGAGGTTGCGGCGATTGCCGTGGCGCAGCAGGGTGCGCAGGGCCACCACCGCCAACGACGGCAGAAACGCCAGATCGACGACGGCGACGACCAACGGCGGGAGCCAGCCGTGGGCGGCCATGGCGAGGCGCCCGGCGAGCCATACCAGCACCAGTACCAGCAGCCACCGGCCGGTGGGTGGGGCCGCGCCCGTCCAGTTGGCCATGGCCGTGAGCAGGAACCCCGCCACTGCGGCCGGCACCATCCCGTAGAGCATCTCGTGGGCATGCCACCACAGCGACGGGATGCCCGCCGGCGCCGCCACGGCCCCGCCGAGCATCCCCAGCCACGCGCCGATGGCCACGGCGGCGAAGGCGGCGGTGAGCATGAAGAAGATCCGGAACGGGTAGGCGAGCAGCTGGGAACGGGCCATGGGGTCGCACTCGTGGTTTAAAACAAGTATATATACTATATGTTTTATTCGTTGCTGCCTATCTCCGGTCCGTAACCGCACCGAGATCGCGTGATACGAGGTCACCCTACCTTCCCGCGTTTGACATAGTGTCAGAAAAACACTAAGTTCGGTTCGTGAGCGAGATAGGCGACAACAGCGGCAGCCGTGTTCCGTGGGCAGTGGCTGTGGACGTGGTGATCTTCACCGTCGACGGCGAACAGCTCTTCGCCCGGTTGCTGCGGCGCGGAAAGCCCCCGTTTGTGGGCCAGTGGGCCCTGCCGGGGGCGCTGCTCGGGGACGAGGAATCCCCGAGCGAGGGTGCCCGCCGGGTGCTGCGCGAGCGCCTCGGCATGCCCGGGGTCTATCTCGAGCAGCTCTACTCCTTCGGTGCCCCGGACCGGGACCCTCGCGGGCGGGTGGTGTCGGTGGCGTACTTCGCGCTGATCCCGCCGAGCGCGGAGGTGGGAACGGGGGAGGGGACGCAACAGTGGCACGATGTACGTGCCCTGCCGCCGCTGGCCTTTGACCACGACCGGATCCTGGCACTCGCGCATCGCAGGCTGGCGGCGAAGTTGCGCTATTCCACCATCGCCTTCCAGCTCATGCCCGAGCGCTTCACGCTGAGCCAGCTGCAGTCGGTCTACGAAACGATCGGCGGGGAGGCCCTGGACAAGCGCAACTTCCGAAAGCGCATTCGTGCGCTGGACTGCATCGAGCCCACCGACGAGCTCGACCGTTCGGGCAATCATCGCCCGGCCCGGCTGTACCGTCTGAAGGTGCCGGGCGAAGTGAATATGATTCGATGACACCGGCCCCGGGCCGGTGCGGGGAGGACGTACCATGACCCTGTCCCAGCGGGCGAGCTCCGGCACCCACCTGCGCGCGGAGGCGTTCACCGCCGACGAGGCCCTGGCCGCCGGCGAGGCCGAGGGCCTGCGCGAGCGCATCCGCACCCTGCTCGCCGAGCGCGACGCGGTGCTGGTAGCCCATTACTACACCGCCCCGGAGATCCAGGCCCTGGCCGACGAGACCGGCGGCCACGTCTCCGATTCCCTGGACATGGCCCGCTTCGGCGCGGAACACCCGGCCTCCACCCTGGTGGTGGCCGGGGTGCGCTTCATGGGCGAGACGGCGAAGATCCTCACCCCGGACAAGCGGGTGATCATGCCGGAGCTGGAGGCCACCTGCTCGCTGGACGAGGGCTGCCCGCCGGAGGCCTTCGCGGCCTTCTGCGACGAGCATCCGGAGCGCACGGTGGTGGTCTATGCGAACACCAGTGCCGCGGTGAAGGCGCGGGCGGACTGGGTGGTCACCTCCAGCATCGCGGTGGACGTCATCCGCCATCTGCACGAGCGTGGTGAGCCCGTTCTCTGGGGGCCGGACAAGCATCTCGGTGACTATATCCGCCGGGAGACCGGTGCCGACATGCTGCTCTGGGACGGCGCCTGCATCGTCCACGAGGAGTTCAAGGGCGCCGAGCTGGAGCGACTGCGGGCCCGCCATCCCGATGCCCGGGTGCTGGTCCACCCGGAGTCGCCCCGACCGGTGGTGGATCAGGCGGATGTGGTGGGCTCCACCTCCCAGCTCCTCGCCGCGCTGGAGGGCTCGCAGGCCCGGCGATTCATCGTCGCCACCGATAATGGGATCTTTCACAAGATGCGCGAGCTCGCCCCGGACAAGGAGCTCCTGGAGGCGCCGACCGCCGGGCGCGGCGCCAGCTGCCAGAGTTGCGCCCACTGTCCGTGGATGGCGATGAATGGGCTACGTAACCTCGCCGACGCCCTGGAGCGGCTGGATAACGAAATCCATGTGCCTCCAGAAGTCGCCGAGCGGGCGCGAGTCTCCGTCGGGCGTATGCTGGAATTCGGCCGTAGCCGCCGCCGGGAGGTCCTCGGTAACGGAGACGCCTGACCGCGGCGCCGCCACGCGGGCGTTGCCCTGCTAGACTTCAGGGTATTCCGCGGGTGATGGCTCGAGGGGAGGGAAGCATGGCAGGCGCATCGGAAGGGAGCGCCGTGGTCATCGGTGCAGGCCCCGGACTCGGGGCGGCGCTCGCGCGCCGCTTCGCCGAGGGCGGACTGAATGTGGCCATGGTCGCCCGCGATGGCGAAGGGCTCGCCGCCCGGGCCGCCGAATTGGAGGGCGAGGGTGTCCCGCGCATCCTGCCCTATCCCTGTGACGCCACCGATGAGGCCCAGGTGGTCGCCCTCTTTGACGCGGTCGCCACGGAACTGGGCCCGGTGCAGGCATTGATCTACAACGCGGGTACCTTCGAACCCGGCGGTATTCGCGACATCCGCACCGCCGAGTTCGAGCGCTGTTGGCGTATCGGCTGTCTCGGTGCCTTCGTTACCGCCCGCGAGGCCGCGCGCCACATGGTCGCTGCCCGGCAGGGCAGCATCCTGTTCACCGGTGCCACGGCAGCATGGCGCGGCGGGGCGGGGTTCGCCAATCTCGCGGTACCCAAGTTCGGCCTTCGGGCCTTGGCCCAGAGCCTGGCCCGCGAGCTCGGCCCCGAGGGGGTTCACGTGGCGCATGTGGTCATCGACGGGCGCATCCGCCCGCCAAGCACCGCGAGCGATGGGGATCCCGAGGCACGGATGCTCGATCCCGCCGCCATCGCCGAGAGCTACTGGCATCTCCATTGCCAGTCCCCCTCTGCCTGGACCCACGAGCTCGACCTACGGCCGTGGGTGGAGCCGTTCTGACCCGGGTGACGGCCAGCCGCCGGCCCTGTATGGTGACGGCATGCAAGCACTTCCCATTATTCAGGTGGATGCCTACACGGCGTCCGCCTTCGGTGGTGTCCCCTGCGGGGTGATCCTCGATGCCGATGACCTCGACGAGGCGGTGATGCAGCGTCTTGCCGGCGAGTTCGGCACCGAGGAGACCGTCTTCGTCACCGATTCCGAGGTGGCGGACTTCCAGGCCCGCTGCTTCACCGCTGACGAGGAGATCCCGCTGACCGGCCACCCCGCTATCGCGGTGGTCCATGGCCTGCTGGTGAAGGGGCGCCTCGGCGCGCGTCAGGATGTCCGGCGTCTGTGCCTGGACACCGTGGATGGGCTGCTGGAGATGGATGTCAGTGGGGCGGGTGACGAGCCACCGCTGATCTCCGTGACCCATCGGGCGCCGGATTTCTATGAGGCGCAGGATCCCGCCGAGGCGGCGGCCGCATTCCATCTGGAGACGCAGGATCTACGGCCCGGCGCGCCGGTGCAGACCGTGGACACCGGGACCCCTCACCTGATGGTGCCGGTGGCCGACGCGGAGGCGCTGCACCGGGCGCGGCTGGACCCGGAGCGTTTCTCCGCCTTGCGGCGCTTCGGTGGATTCGTGGGGGCGCACCTGTTCGTGCTCGAGGGGGCCAGCGAGGGTGGCGACGTGTTCTCCCGGCATTTCGGTGCCCGGCTGCACCATCCCGAGCGCCCGTTCACCGGCTCCGCCACCGGGGCAATGGGTAGCTATCTGTGGCGCCACGGGCTTATCGGCCAGTGTCGTTTTGTCGCCGAGCAGGGCCATTGGCTGGGGCGACCGGGACAGGCCGACGTCGAGGTCCTCGGGGATTCCGACGATATCCGCGGCGTGCGGGTGGCCGGCCATGCCGTTCAGGTGATGGAAGGACTGGTGCTGGTCCCCGAGCAATGACGGACACCATGGCCGGTGATGGCCACTGGCTGGTGGACGGGCCCGCCAGGGCGTCAGTGAGTGTGGTGCTGGCCCATGGCGCCGGTGCCCCGATGGACAGCCCTTTCATGGGCCGCATCGCCGAAGGGCTGGCAGCCGCCGGCCACCGGGTGGTGCGTTTCGAATTCCCCTACATGCAAAGACGTCGGGTCGATGGCCGCCGTAGGGGTCCGGACCGGCAGGCCGTGCTCCTGGGTGCCTTTCGGGACATGGTGGCGGCGGTGCGGCGCCGCTGGCCTGGCCCGGTGGTCATCGGCGGGAAGTCCATGGGCGGGCGGATGGCGAGCCTGGTGGCCGACGAGCTGGGCGTCACCGCCCTGGTGGTCTTCGGTTTTCCTTTCCATCCCCCCGGGCGGCCGGAGCGGTTGCGGACCACCCACCTGATGGGGCTCCACACCCCGGCGTTGATCCTACAGGGCGAGCGCGATCCGTTCGGCCGCCGGGATGAGGTCGAGGGTTACGGCCTGCCCGCGGGGATTGTGTTGGAGTGGCTGCCGGATGGTGATCACTCCTTCGTGCCGCGCCGGCGCAGCGGCGAGAGCGAGAGCGCCAACCTGGAGCGGGGTGTCGCCGCCACCGACGCCTTTCTGCGCCGGTGGGCAGCCGTCACCTACCAGCCACGACCCTAGCCATTGTGCAGAGGTGGCGTGAACTGGAGGCTCATGTCCCAGGGGAAGTAGATCCAGGTGTCCTGGGACACCTCGGTGACGAAGGTATCCACCACCTCGCAGCCTTCGGGCTTCGCATACACCGTCGCCATGTGGGCCCGCGGCAGCATTTCGCGCACCACCCGTGCGGTGCGCCCGGTATCCACCAGGTCATCGACGATCAGCACGCGTTCACCACCACCCTGACCCAGGTCCGCCACGGCCTCGGTGACCGGTTTCAGGATCTGTAGCTCCCCCTGGGTGTCGTAGTCGTGATAGGAAGCGACGCACACCGTTTCGATCAGGCGGATGTTGAGCTCCCGGGCCACGATGGCGGAGGGCACCAGCCCGCCCCGGGTGATACAGACCAGTGCCTCCCACTGGCCGACCCCGGAGAGTCGCCAGGCCAGGGCCCGGGCGTCCCGGTGGAGTTGGTCCCAGGATACCGGGAACGCCTTTTCCTGTGGATGCGGGGTCATGGGTGAGGCCGTCCTCAGCGTTGTTCGCAGCTGCCGTCGGGGGCGGCGTGGATTGCCTCGCCGGGGATCGCGGTGACCTCCTCGTAGTAGTCCCAGGCGGTGCGGCTGTCCAGGGGCGATTTGGCCTCCATCAGGAAGAAGTCGTGGACCATCAACCCGTCCTCGCGGACGTATCCATTGCGGGAGAAGGCGTCCTCGATGTCCATATCATCCAGGGTCCGGGCCACGGGTCCGGGCTCATCCGTGCCGGCGGAGGCCGCGGCGCGGAGATAGTTCAGCGTGGCCGAGAAGGTACCCGCATGAATCATGGTGGGCATGGCCCCGCTGCGCGCCTGGACCTCCAGCGCCAGTTCCCGGGAGGCCTCGTCGCGGTCCCAGTAGTACGGGGTGGCCAGCTGCAGTCCCTCGGCGACATACAGGCCGAGGTCTCGGACGTCGGTGATGAACATCAGTAGCGCCGCGAAGCGCCGCTCGCCGTCCATGAGTCCGAGCTCGTAGCCCTGGCGTATCGCCTTCTGGGTGTCCTCGCCGCCGCTGGCCAGGCCGATGACATCGGCTTGGGAGCGTCGTGCCTCGGTGAGCGGCTCGGTGAGGTCGGTGGTTTTGTACGCGTAGCGGGCGGCGCCGGCGACCTCGCCACCGGCCTGACGCACGAGCCCCGTGGCGGCGGATTCGATGGCCTGGCCGAAGGCGTAGTCGGCGGTGACGAAGAACCAGCTCTCGCCACCCTGGTCGACTACGGCGGAGACGACCGCATTCGCCAGGGCGAAGCTGTCAAAGCCCCAGTGGAAGGCAAGGGGGGAGCAGTGCTCGCCGTGCAGCGAGGAAGCCCCGCCGCCGGTGGGCATCACGATCACGCCCTGTTCGGTGGCGTAACGCTGCACCGGCACCGCGGTGTTGGAGCGCACCAAGTCGGTGATCATGTCGACGTTGTGCTCCTCCACCAGCTCCCGGGCCGCCTTGAGGGCCTGGTCGGAATCGCTGCCGTGATCCATCCCGATGATCCGGATGGGCGTGCCGTTGATCTCCCCGCCGAAGCGATCCGCGGCGACCTCGGCGGCGATGATGCTGAGCTGCCCGGCGTCACCGGCGGAGACACCGGAGAGATCCGTGAGCACCCCGATCCGGATCTCATCGTCGGAAAAACTCGCCGTCGCGCTCGCGCAGACCAGCAACGATACCAGCGCGGCCAATCCTCGTAGGCTAGCGGGCATGGGCGTCTCCTTCTGCTTGGTTCAGGCCCGGTTCCTCGTTCGAACGAAACTCTAGCATTTCGTTGCCGATGATGCGCGCCGTGGGTCGCGGATCAACCAGGCCGGGCCAGACTGCTGCAGTGGTATCCTGGGCAGTGGAGCCGAAACGGAGGCATGTGATGGGGGATGGGTCGCCACTGGTCCCGGCGGGGCCCGCGCGGGCCGAAATCGAGATCAAGAAGAGCCGGTTCATCGCCCACGCCGAGAAGGCCCCGACGCGGGAGGTGGCGCTCGCGGTGGTGGAACGGCTGCGTGGCGAGTTCCCCGATGCCCGGCACTGGTGCTGGGCCTATCTGGCCGGTGATCCCGAGGGCGCCGCTACAGCGGCGGTCAGCGACGATGGGGAACCCTCGGGTACCGCAGGCCGGCCGATCCTGGGGGTCATCCGGCACAAGGGCATCGCCGATGTGGTGGTGGTGGTGGTGCGCTATTTCGGCGGCGTGAAGCTCGGTGCCGGCGGTCTCACACGGGCCTATGCCGGGGCGACGGAGGCGGTGCTGGCGAAGCTGGCGCTGGTGCGCAATACGCCCCGCTCCCGGATCCGTATCGCTATGGATTTCGCCGATGAGCAGCCCCTGCGGCACTGGGCCGGCCAGCACGGTGCGGTGATCGAGGCAGTGGACTACGGTGACGGCGTCGAGATGGTCCTCGTGGTCCCGGATGACCGTTTGGAGGACCTGGAGGCCCTCTGCGCGGCCCGGGGCATGCGTTCCCGGCATACCGAAGCCATCACTGGGTAGCGTCCCCGCCGGCCTCCTCGCCCCATAGGCTTTCCAGACGCTGATCCCGGCCGCAGCGGTAGCGGTAGTACTTGTAGCGCAAGGGGTTCTTCCGGTAGTAGTCCTGGTGGTAGTCCTCGGCGGGGTAGAATGCCTCCGCCGTCTCAATGGGCGTGACCACCGACTGGTCGAAGCGGGTCTCCACGGCGTCCCGGCTGTCGCGGGCCAGGGCGCGTTGGTGGTCATCGTGCGCGAAGATCGCGGTACGGTAGGACGGGCCCCGGTCGCAGAACTGCCCGCCGTCGTCAAAGGGGTCGACGTTGCGCCAGAACACCTCCAGTAGGCGCTCGTAGCTGATCCGCTCCGGATCGTAGATGACCCGCACCGCCTCGTAATGCCCGGTTCCGCCGCCGGTGACCGCCTCGTAGGTGGGACGCTCCAGGTGGCCGCCGGTATAACCGGAGATGGTGGCCTCCACCCCCGTGAGGCGGTCGTAGGGGGGCTCCATGCACCAGAAGCAACCGCCGGCGAAGGTGGCGGCAGCGAGCCCCTGTTCGGGCGGATCCAGGGCGGGCTTGCCGTCTCCGGCCGCCGAGGCCGCCGTCGCGATGATCAATGCAACGACCAGTGTGGCCAGGCGTTTCATCCCGCGGCCCCCGTCTGCGGCCGGAATTCCAGGGCGAGACCGTTGATGCAGTAGCGCAACCCGGTGGGTGGCGGCCCATCCTCGAAGACGTGGCCCAGGTGGCCGCCGCAGCGGCTGCAGTGCACCTCGGTGCGGGTGCCGAGGAACAGGCTGCGGTCCTCGCGGGTGCCGACGGCGCCGTCAATGACGTCATAGAAGCTCGGCCAACCCGTGCCGCTGTCGTATTTGGTCTCCGAACGGAACAGGTCCTGGCCGCAGCCGGCGCAGGCATAGGTGCCGGTGCGCTTTTCTTCAAGCAGGGGGCTGCTGCCCGGTGGCTCGGTGTCCTCTTCGCGCAGCACGGCGTAGGCCTTGTCCCCCAGCCGTTGTCGCCACTCGGACTCGCTGAGTTGGAAAGGGAACCCCTCCGCGGCCCGGCTGCCCGGGAGAAGGCGAGCGAGGCCCAGTGACAGGACTGGCGTGGCCAGGAGCAGGGTCATGAGCCGACGGCGTCTCATACGCGCCTCCCGTGCAGTAGGGGAATCACTACCTATAGACCGCACCGGGATCGGTAACGTTCCCGTCGGCGGTGCGCCCTTCAACCGAGGATCAGGGCGTCGTCGTCGACCTCCTCGCCGCGCACCTTCTCGAACATGTGGAGCAGGTCCTCAACCTTCATGCCCCGCCGCTCGTCACCGCTGACGTCGAGCACCACCTCGCCCTCGTGGAGCATCACCGTCCGGTCGCCGTGATCCAGGGCCTGGCGCATGGAATGGGTCACCATCAGTGTGGTCAGCCCGGACTCGCCCACGAAGCGGTCGGTCAGGCCCATGACGAAGTTCGCGGTACGTGGGTCCAGCGCCGCCGTGTGCTCATCGAGCAACAGGATGCGCATGGGGTTCATGGTGGCCATGAGCAGGCTCACCGCCTGGCGCTGGCCGCCGGAGAGCAGCCCCATGCGGTCGTCGAGGCGATTCTCCAGCCCCAGGTTGAGCTCGGCGATGCGCCGCCGGAACTCCCCATGGCGCGCGCTGTTCACCGCCCGGCGCAGCCCCCGGCGATGGCCCCGGGCCACGGCGAGGGCGAGGTTCTCCTCGATGGAGAGGCTCTCGCAGGTGCCGGCCATGGGGTCCTGGAACACCCGTGCCACGAGCCCCGCCCGTTCCGCAGTACTCCGGCGCGTGACGTCATCGTCGCCGATGAGGACCCGGCCGCTGTCCACCGCGGCCTCCCCCGCCAGGACGTTGAGCATCGTGGACTTGCCGGCGCCGTTGGAGCCGATCACGGTGACGAACTCCCCGGTGGGGATCTCCAGATCCAGTCCGCGCAGCGCGTGGGTCTCGATGGCGGTACCCGGATTGAAGGTGACGTGAATGTCCTCTAGTCGGATCATCCCGGTTGCCCCCCCTTGCCCGTGGCCCGGGCCCGGGCCTGGCGTTGCATCGCCCGCCGGGTTCGCAGCCCGGGAAGCACCATGGCGATCACCACGAGCACGGCGGTAATCAGCTTGAGATCCTGGGCCTGGAGGCCGATGAACTCGGCGTTCAGGGCGAAGGCAACGGCGAAACGGTAGATGATCGAGCCGATTACCGCCCCGATCACCGCGCGCAGGATGGTCTTCGGCGGCAGGATGGCCTCGCCGAGGATAACCGCGGCCAGGCCGATGACGATGGTGCCGATGCCCATGGTGATGTCCGCGGCGCCCTGGATCTGGGCGAACAGCGCCCCGGCCAGCGCCACCAGTGCGTTGGACAGCGCGATGCCGAGCAGCGTCATCCGTCCGGTGTGGATGCCCTGGGCCGCCGCCATGCGGGGGTTGGCGCCGGTTGCCCGCATGCCCAGGCCCATCTCCGAGGCGAGGAAGCGGTTGACCAGGTACACCGCCGCGGCCAGCACCACCAGCAGCGCCGCCGGGGTAACCCAGTAGTAGGGTAGGGCGAGCCCGTCGAATACCGAGAAGATCGTGTTCTCCCCGAGCAGCGCGGTATTGGGCTTGCCCATAATGCGCAGGTTCACCGTATGCAGCGAGATCATGACCAGGATGCTCGCCAGCAGGTGCAGGATGCGCAGGCGCACGTTCAGCCAAGCCGTTACCAGCCCGGCGACGGCACCGGCGAAGAAGGCCATGACCGTGGCCAGCCAGGGGTTGAGCCCGGCGATGATGAGGGTCGCGGCGACGGCCGCCCCCAGGGGGAGGCTGCCGTCGACGGTGAGGTCGGGAAAGCTCAGGATCCGGAAGCTCAGGAACACGCCGATGGCGACCAGCCCGAAGAGCAGGCCGGTCTCCACCGCGCCGAGCAGGGCGATCAGGCTCACGTCGCCTTGCCGTCCTTACTCGACGATTTCGTCGGCGCGCTCGAGCACCTCGTCCGGGAAGGTCAGTCCCATCTCCGCGGCGGCCGCCGGGTTCAGGTGCACGAGGGTCTTGTCGACGAACTCCACCGGGATGTTGCCGGCGTCCTCGCCCTCGAGGATGCGGGCGACCATGGCGCCGGTCTGCTGGCCGACGTCGTAGTAGTTGAAGCCGATGCCGGCGGCGGCACCGCGGCTGACGATGGTGGTGTCGCCGGTGAACACCGGCACGTCGGATTCCATGGCCACCTTGGCCACCGACTCGAAGGCGCTGATCAGCGTGTTATCGGTGCCCACGTACATGGCGTCAACGTCGTCCACCAGGGAGCGGGCCGCCGCCAGCACATCCGCTGTCGACGGCGCCGATGCGGTGCGTACCTCGATGCCGTGCTCCGGCGCGGCGGCCTCGATCGCCTCAACCAGAACCGCGGCATTGGCCTCGCCGGGATTGTAAGGCACGCCGAGGGTCTTGAGCCCTGGCATCACCTCCTTGATGAAGCGCAGGTGTGCGTCAACCGGCGTCATATCGGAAACGCCGGTGACGTTGCCGCCCGGGTTATCCAGGGAGTCCACCAGCTTGGCGTCCACCGGATCGGTTACCGCGGAAAACACCACGGGGATACTCCCCCGCGCCGCCGATACCGCCGCCTGGGCCGACGGGGTCGCGATGGCGACGATCACATCCGGGGCCGCGCCCGCATACTTGCGGGCGATCTGACCGGCGATGCCCACGTCCCCCTGGGCGGTCTGGAACTCCCAGTCCAGATTCTCCCCCTCCTGGTAGCCGCGCTCGTTGAGCGCGTCGAGGGTGCCGTCCCGCACGGCGTCAAGGGCCGGATGCTCGACGATGGAGGTGACCTTGACGGTGGCCGTCTCGGCCACGGCCGCGCCACTGCTCCCGAGCAGCGCGAGCGCGCCGGCCACGGCAGTGGTGCGAAGCAGCGTAGGAATGTTCATGGACCTCTCCCCTTCAATAATCCGTTGTCGGACCGTATCTCGGCCCCCGCATTCTGCCGCAAAGCCCCCCGAGGGAAAATACGGCCGTGGCGCCGCCGGGGCCGCCCACAAAAAAGCCCGGGGCGCGGCACGCCCCGGGCCCTGGCGGCAACGGCCGCGATTGATTACTCGATATCCTCGTAGAGGCCGAGCACCAGGTCGAGCAGCTCCTGGCCGCGCGGGCCAATCTCATCGACGAAGACCTCGCGGACCGGCTTGGCCAGCTCGCGGAACTGGTCGCGCTGCTCCGCGTTCAGGCGAACGATCTCGATGTCGCTGTTCTCGGTGATGATGTCCAGGCGCTTGTCGTTGAGCTCCTGCTGGACATCGTGGATGTAGCGCACCAGCTCATCCGCGGTTTCGTTGATCATCGCCTGGCGATCCTCGGAGAGGCCCTGATACCAGTCGTAGTTCGTCATCGCGGTGGCGACGAACTGTGCCTGGTTGGCGAAGATCATGTAGTCCTGGACCTCGTAGAAGTTCATTTCCTCGTGGGCGAACACCGGCTGGATGTTGCCCTCCGCCTGGCCCTGCTGCAGGGCGCTGTAGAGCTCGCCGTATTCGATGGTCGTCGGCTGGGCGCCATAGGCGCGATAGGTCTCAAGCAGCAGGCGGTTGTCCATCACCCGGATCTGCAGCCCCTCCATGTCCTCGGGGGTACGGATGGGCTTGTTTGCCGTCCATACCTGGAAGCCCTCGGGCACGATGCCGATGGGGTGCAGGCCGCGGTCCTGGAAGGCCGATTGCCAGGCGTCGCTCTCCAGGAACTCGGGGGAGTTCAGCTGTTTCGTGGTCAGCCATTCGTCCTCGGGGAGGATGAAGTTCAGGCTGAACAGCTGGCTCTCGGGGACCGTGCCACCGAGGAAGCCGGAACCGAAGGCCAGCTGGATGGCCCCGCCCTGGACGGCGTCGTAGATGTCGGTGAGGCCGCCGAGGCTGCCGTAGGGATAGAGCTCTACGGTGACGTCACCGTCGGTCTTCTCTTCGATCAGGCGCTTGAACTCCGCGGCGTACTCGTACTGGACGCTGCCCTCGATCTCCTCGAGGCCGAAGCGCCAGATCTCCGCGCTCGCCGCCGTTGCGGAGACGGCGAGACCGATGCCCGCTGCGATGGACAGTGACTTGCGAAACCACATAAACAGTTCCTCCTTTTGACCGTTGTCGTTCGTGGTTGATGGTCACTGGTAACAGTAACACAGGGTTTCGCCCCGTCCAGGCGAGTAGGCAAATCGCCGATCTTGGTTTATCGTCAGTTGGAGATAAGGCGAAGAAACCAGTGTCTGCGCGGGGTAGACGGTATGGCGGGAGTGGATGAGGGAACGGCGCGCGCCGGCAGTTCGAATCCTCTGGTACGCGTGCTCGCATGGCTCGACTGGCTGCTCGGGGTCGTCGAACGGCTGGTGGTGGGCGGCGGGGTACTGTTGATGGCCGCGATCATGTGCGGCCACGTGATCGGGCGGCTGTTCTTCGGCCAGGGGATCCCGGGGAGCAGCGAGCTCACCGCCTTGCTGATCATCGTCATCACCTTCATCGGCATCAGCTACGCCGCCCGTAACGCCCGCCACATCAGCATGTCCGCCCTCTACGACCAGCTCACCGGTACCGCGCGCAAGGCGTTGCTGGTGGTGATCTGCCTGGGTACCGGCGCGTTGATGTTCTACTTTGCGTGGAAGTCCTATGAGTACACCGCGTCCATCTACGATCGCGGCCGGACGAGCTCGGCATTGGGCATCCCCTTGTGGATGGTCTATCTCACCGCGCCCCTCGGTTTCACCCTGGCCGGCGTGCAGTACTGGCTTACCGCGATCCGGAATCTGATCAGCCGGGACCTGTACCGCTCGTTTACCGAGAAGGAGCAGTACGCCGAGGTCCCGGAAGAGGGCAATGGTGGCGAGGAGGCCGCTGCCGGCAACAACAACAGCGTCTGATACGGCGCGGATGTCGAAACGAGGACAGGGGAGCGGGGCATGCTGACCGGATTGTTTTTGATCATGATCGTGCTACTGCTACTGGGGTTCCCGATGATGGTTCCCCTCGCGGCGGGCACTTTTTATATGATGCTCACCGGCATGACCTTCTTCGGCCCGGAGCAGGGCATCAGCTGGATGATCTCCGGCATCGGGACCTGGGTGCTCGCCGCGGTGCCGATGTTCATCTTCGCCGCCGACGTCATGACCAAGGGGCATACCGCCAACCGGCTGCTGGATCTGGTCTCCGCGTTCGCAGGCCACCTCCGTGGCGGCTTGCCCATCACCACGGCGGCGAGTTGCGCGGTCTTCGGTGCGGTATCCGGTTCCACCCAGGCCACGGTGGTGGCGATGGGCGGGCCCATGCGGCCGCGACTGCTGGAGAAGGGCTATCCGGACAGCTTCGCGCTGGCGTTGATCATCAACTCCAGTGACATCGCCCTGCTGATCCCGCCGAGCATTGGCTTCATCGTCTACGGCGTGATCATGCCGGGCGCCTCCATCGGGGATCTGTTCATTGCCGGCATCATCCCCGGGCTCATGATCCTGTTCATGTTCTCCCTGTACTGCTATATCGGCTCGCGGATCAAGGGCATCGAGCCGGAGCCGAAAAGTTCCTGGCGCCAGCGGCTCACCGCGATGAAGCAGGCGCTGCTGCCGCTCGGCTTTCCACTGATCGTGGTGGGCGGCATCTACGGCGGTTTCTTCAGTCCGGTGGAGGCGTCCGCGGTGGCGGTGGCCTATGCCGTGCTCCTGGAGGTGATCATTTTCCGCCAGGTCTCCATCCGCGACCTCTGGGGGCTTGCCCTGTCCACCGGCATGATCACCGCGGTGGTGTTCATCCTGGTGGCCATCGGCGCGGCGTTCTCCCAGACCCTGGCCACCGCGGGCATTCCAGAACAGCTGCTCGGCCCAGCGGTGGAGAGCATCGGTACCAATCAGATTGCCGCCCTGGCGTTGATCGCCGTGGCCTTTTTCGTGGGTTGCATGTTCGTGGATCCCATCGTGGTGATCCTGATCCTGGTGCCCATCTTCAAGCCGCTGATCGATTCGGCGGGGCTGGATCCCGTGCACGTCGGCGTGATCGTGACCCTGCAGGCGGCGATCGGCTCGGCGACGCCGCCATTCGGCTGTGACATCTTCACCGCCATGGCGGTGTTCCGGCGGCCCTACTTCGACATCATCCGCGGCACGCCGCCGTTCATCCTCATCCTGCTGCTGGCCACGGTGTTGCTGATCGTCTTCCCGCAGATCTCGCTGTGGCTGCCCTCGCTGGGGGCCCAGTAGGAGCGGGCCCCGCCCGCGAGGGGCTGGGCGGGCGTTCGCCTGCAGGCAGGCTCCTACGCGGGGGCTGTCGCTGGCAGTGTAGGAGCGGGCCTCGCCCGCGAAGGGCCGGGCGGGAGTTCGGTGGCAGGCAGGCGCCTACGTGCGCAGGCGCCGATGAACCTCCGGGGCGGCCTCCAGTTCGGCGAGCTCGTCGTCCCCCGGTAAAACCGGCCGGTCGCGCTCGCGGTCGACGATACAGAGGAATCCGAGCGGCTCCTCGCCGGTGGCGTGGAACTGATGCAGGGTGTGCGGCGCGATATAGACCACATCGTGCAACGCGAGCGGCTCCACGCGGTCGCCGAGGATGACCTCGCCGCGGCCCCGGATCACCACCACCGAATGGGGGTGGGCATGGTGCTCGAGCGTCGAGTAGCCCCCGGGCTGGATCTCGAAGTAACGGGTAATGAAGTTCAGCGCGCCCTCGCCGCTGCCCTCACCAAGCAGGGTCTGACGGGTGATGTCCCGGAAATGGGTGCCCTCGCTCTTGTACTCGCGTAGCGGCACCTCCCAGCGATAGTCCCGGGAGCGGATGATCTTGCTGCGCGGTTCATCGGCCATTGCGGTGTTCCAGGGCCCGGATCAGCTGCTGGGCGGCGGCGGTGATATCCCCCCGGGCGTAGAGGCTGCCGCCGATGAGGAACAGGGTATCGTGGCCATAGCGTTGTGCCCAAGCACCCACCCGGGCGACATCCAGACCGCCGCCGGGGGTTGGCATCGCCGCACGCAGCCCGCCGAGCGGGCGGCGCAGCCGGTGATTGATCCGCTCGCAGGCGGCCCGGGAGAAACCGAAGCGGCCGCCCTGGTTGGGGTAGATGACGGCGTCCGCCCCGGCGACGCGGAATAGCTCTCCGAGCAGCAGGTCCGCGGCGATCCCGGATGTCCCGCCGATGCCATTACCGGTCAACGCCGGGTGGGCAAGCACCGCCAGGCCGAACTCGTCGCGCAGGCTCATCATCGCGTCCGGCCCCACCAGCCATGGGTTGACCAGCACGCCGACACAGCCCGCATCGCGGGCGGCCGCTGCTCGTTCCAGTAGCTTCGGCCGTGCCGCGGTGACATTGGGGAAATAGCGGCAGTGCCGGCCGGTCTCCGCGTTGGCGGCTTCCACGGCGGCCTGGCAGGCGGTGAGGCGGTCGGCGAAGGGGGAAGGGGCCTGATCGGCCAGCCCATGGTCGTCCTTGATGACATCGACCCCGCCACGAGCGAAGGCTGCACAGCGCTCCGCCAGCTCGGTCGCGGAGAGGCCGACGGGTTTCAATGCGGTGGCGAGCATCGCCCGAGTGTGCACGCCGGTGAGCCGGCGCAGCCCCGCGATCCCGTGCCCCGGTCCCCCCAGGGCCGTTAGCAGTGACTGTGGCCAGGCAAGGTCGACCAGCCGGAACCCCCGTTTCAGGGAGATATTGCCGTAGAGCACGTTCATCAGCTGCGGCCACTCCGTGCCGGTCACCGCCAGGGGGAAATCGATGGCCGCATGCCAGCGATCGCGTCCGACCGGTTCCAGCGAGTGGATCGAGCCCGTCATCCCGCGGGCCGTATCCGGGACGAGCTTCTCGGGCAGCTCCACGGTCTGCTCCAGGGCGATGTCCCGGGCCCGGGCCTCGGCGTCGCCGCCGCGGCCCGGGCGGATCTCATAGGTGGCGCGGATGTGTGTGTCGGTCAATGTTCCTATCCGATACGTGTCGGGGGCGCACCCTATGCCGCCGCGGTTGGGGACGTACAACGCCGGCCGTTCAGCCGGCATGGCCGACGGCGTCGCCGCCATGCTGACGGGCGTCGAAGATCGCTGCCTCGGCGGCGGCGATCAGGGCATCGGCGTCCCGGGCGTTCTCCGGGGCGCAGGCAACACCCACGGAGACCGTGACCGTCGCCGTTTCCCCTTCCGCCCCGGAAACGGTCAGCCCGCCAATGGCCCGGCGCAGGGCATCCGCCCGCGTGGTAGCCTCCGCCGCCGGGGTCGATGGCAGGAGCACCGCGAACCGTTCCCCGGAGTAGCGGCAACTGACGGCGGCGCGGGGCGATTGCCCGCGCAGCGTCTCACCGATGCGCACCAGCAACCGGTCGCCCACCTCCGCGCCGTGGCGGTCGTTGAACACGCTGAAGCGGTCGATGTCCAGGATGAGTAGCCCCGTGCTCGTCTCGGCGCTCGCGGCGTGGTCGAGCTCCCGGGGAAGCGCCTCCATCAGGTAGCCGCGGGTGAGTAGGCCGGTAAGGGGGTCGCGGACACTTTGTTCGCGAAGCTGACGCTGCAGCCGCATGCCGGCGAGTACCAGCCCGGCGCTGCGGGCGAGCAGCTCGCAGCGTCCCCATAGTCCGGCGGTGTCATCGTCCTCCGGCCAGACGCGAAGCTCCCCGACCAAGAGGCCGAATCCCCGTGCGGGGAACACGCGTCCCTCGCCGGTGGGGCCGGCGGAGACCCGGTTCGCGAGACGCCGGGGAGGGGTGTCCGGCAGGTCACGGCGATAGGGGCGGTTCCATTGATCCTCCGCGTCCCAGACCGCGGTCACCGCCATGGTGCCGTCCTCGCCCGCGAGGCAGAGCGCCCCCCGGCTCCCGGGCAGGAGCTGGCGCGCCGCCGAGACGATGACCTCAGAGGCGTCGGACTCGGTGGGCGCCACGGCGAGATGGCCGAGGAGGTCCAGTACCTGGTCCATGTTCAGGCGTCGCTCGGGGGTCTCGTGGCTGGCGGCACCGCCGCGCTGTTCCAGCTCGGCGACCTCCTCGGACATGCGCTCGGTCAGCGAGCTGAGCTGGCCGCGGAGGTCCTCCTGCTGGATGAGCAGCTGCCGTAACCGCTCCCCGATCTCGTCTGCGCTGCGCTTGCGCGCCATGGTCCATTCCCCGCGGCGTCGTCGCTACCCTTGGCCCCCGGCGTCCCCTGTCACGGTCCGCTGCCGTTGTCGCAGGAGCGCGAGCACATGGCCCAGAAAAGGCCACGCAACCAGGAGTTGGGTGAACACGATGGTGGATGGTTCGGCGGAGCCGCCGGCAGCCGAAGGGGCGGTACCGTGGATGCCGGTCAGACGCATTATATCGGATTCCAGCTGGGCGAGGGCCCGCGCCGGGATGGCCCCGTCGATGTGGACCACGTTCACCGCCCGTCCCCAGAAGCTGCTGGGTACGTTGGCAAGCATAAACGGCATGGCCTGCTGCTGGGTCATGTCGTTGAGATCCACCGGCAGATGCAAGGATGGTAGCGCGCTCTCCGTGGGGGTGACGATCACCTCCATGTGGTGGCAGTGCTCGGGGACCTGGACCTTGAGCTCATCGACGGCGAGGTCCCGGAGCTCGCTGTCGTTGATGCGCACGATGACATCGGCGTTGGCCTTCTGGAAGTCGATCCAGCGTTGATAATCCGCCTCGCGGCGATCCATCTCCTCGCGGGCCTGCGCCTCGGAATAGCCCCGCTGACGGGTATCCCGCTGGAGCTTCCAACGGCGCTTGACCTCGCGCTCCGGGTCCACGTACAGGCGGAAGTCCATGAAGCTGAGGAATTCCGGGTACAGGGCGTGCAGCCCCTCGACGAGGATCACCGCCGCGGGCGCAAAGCGGCGGGTGGGCCCGAACCGCCCGCTGGCGTGGTCATAGGTGGGGACCTCCACCGTCTCCCCGCGTTGCAGGGCCGCCAGGTGCTCGCGCACTAGCGGGAGGTGGTTGGCCCGGGGGTCCAGGGGGGAGCGGCCGCTGCGCCGCCGGGCGGCGCGGTCCTCCTTGTGATAGCCATCGAGGGTGAGCGTCGCCACCATGCCGGTGCCGAGCAGTCGCTCGATCCCGCGGGCATAGGTGGACTTGCCGCTGCCGCTGTCGCCGGCGACGGCCACCATAACGGGGCGATCGGCGGCGGCAAGCAGCGCCTGCAGATCGCCGTCCCCGCTGCCGGCGTAGCTGCCGGGCGTCTCCGGGGTGTGTGCCATGGTTCGGCTCTCCGCTTGGCCGCAGACCGCGGATGGGTGGTTACGGCGTAATTGTGCGCCGCATCCCCGCCTTGTCAAACCGCAGGAAGTTGGTGGGGCGAACGGCTTTCGGCTACCATCCCGCCGTCATGAGCATGCCGGTGGTAAGAACCCGTTTCGCCCCCAGCCCGACCGGGGCGATGCACCTGGGCAACGTCCGGGCGGCGCTGTTCAGTGCCCTGCTGGCCTGGCAGTGCGGTGGCCGGTTCCTGTTGCGCTTTGAGGACAGTGACGCGGCGCGGAGCAGCACGGCCGCCGAGCGTTCCCTCCTTGAGGGCCTGCGCTGGCTCGGCCTGCGCTGGGATGAGGGCCCGGGGCAGGAGCGCCCCGAGGGCGGTGCTCGCCAGTCGGAACGTGGCGGGGTCTACGACGCACTGTATCGCCGCCTCCGGGAGGGCGGTCATGCATATCCCTGCTTCTGCAGCGAGGCGACCCTGGAGCGTAACCGCCGCGCCCAGCGGGCCGCGGGACGGGCGCCCCGTTATCCTGGTACCTGTGCGGGGATCGATCCGGCGGAGGCGCAGCGCCGGTTGGCCGCGGGTGAGCCGGCGAGCCTGCGTTTCCGGGTGGCCCCCGCCCGGGAGTTGGCATTCGCCGATATGGTCCGCGGCGAGCAGCGCTTTCTCACCGATGACATCGGCGACTTCGTGATCCGCCGTGCCGATGGCACACCGGCGTTCCTGTTTTGCAACGCAGTCGATGATGCGCTGATGGGGGTCTCCCATGTCCTCCGTGGCGAGGACCACGTGGCCAATACCCCGCGGCAGCTCCTGCTTCTCGAGGCCCTGGGTCTCGAGGCGCCGTACTATGGGCACCTGCCGCTGATCCTCGGCGACGATGGTGCGCCGCTCTCCAAGCGCAATGGCAGCCGTAGCCTCGTGGAGCTGGAGGAGGCCGGTTACCTGCCGACGGCGATATTGAACTACCTCTTCCGGCTCGGGCACCACACCACCAGCGAGGAGTTGCTGTCCCTGTCGGGGATGACCGAGGCCTTTTCCGTGGAGCGTCTCAGCCGGGCACCGGCGCGCTTCGATGCGGGACAGCTGGCACACTGGCAGCGCCAGGCCGTTGCCCGTGTCGATGTCGGTGTGCTGGAGGCCTGGCTAGCCGGTGACGATCGTGTCCCCGCAGACGCTCGGATGGCCTTCCTGGAGCTGGTCCGGCCGAACGTCAGCTTCCCGGAGGATGTGCAGGAATGGGCGGGGCGGCTCTTCGGTGAACCGTTCGTGGAGTCGCCGCAGGTGCTTCGCGAGGCGGGCCCGGAGTTCTTCGATGCCGCCACGGCGGCCCTCGATGCCGTGGGCAGCGACTGGCCCGCCCTCACGGCCGCGCTGCGCGAACGCACCGGATGCAAGGGCAAGGCGCTGTTCCTGCCCCTGCGCGTGGCGCTTACCGGGGTGACCTCGGGGCCCGCCCTCGGCGAGGCCCTGGCGCTCATGGGATCCGGGCGCGCGCGCCAGCGACTGGAGGCGGCGGCGCGGGTCGCCGCCTCCGGTAACGCGTGAACCCATCAGGAAGGTAACGATGCTGCAGATTTACAACAGCCTGACCCGCCGCAAGGAGACCTTCGAGCCCATGGAGCCGGGCAATGTCCGCATCTACGTCTGCGGCATGACCGTCTACGATTACTGCCACCTCGGCCATGCTCGGGCGATGGTGGTCTTCGACACGGTGGTGCGTCACCTTCGCCGGCTCGGCTTCGACGTGCGCTATGTTCGCAACATCACCGATGTAGACGACAAGATCATCCGCCGGGCCGCGGAGAGCGGGGAGTCGCCGGAGGCGCTGACCGCGCGTTTCACCGCGGCGATGCACGAGGATGCCGACGCCCTGGGCTGCCTGCGTCCGGATCGGGAGCCCCGGGCCACGGCGCACATGGATGCCATCATCGCCATGATCGAGCGGCTGCTCGAGCGCGGCTATGCCTACGTGGCGGATAACGGGGATGTCTACTACGCCGTCGAGCGCTTTCCGGAGTACGGCAAGCTCTCCGGCGAGCGCCTGGAGGACTTGCGCGCCGGGGCCCGCATCGAGCCGGGGGAGGCCAAGCGCGACCCGGCCGATTTCGCGCTGTGGAAGGCGGCGCAACCCGGTGAGCCCAGCTGGGTTTCGCCCTGGGGGCAGGGACGGCCGGGCTGGCACATCGAGTGCTCGGCCATGTCCACCGAGGCCCTGGGGCCGCACTTCGATATCCATGGCGGCGGGTTGGACCTCAAGTTCCCACACCACGAGAACGAGATCGCCCAGTCCGAGGCCGCCTGTGGCGAGACCTTCGTCAACTACTGGATGCATAACGGCCACGTCCGCATCGACGATGAGAAGATGTCCAAATCCCTCGGTAACTTCTTCACCGTCCGCGATATCCTGGCCGAGCACCCGCCGGAGGTGGTGCGTCACTTCCTGCTTACCAGTCACTACCGAAGCCCGCTGAACTACACCGGAGAGTCCCTGGAGGCCTCGGCCGCGGCCCTGGAGCGGCTCTACCGCTCGTTGCGCGGCCTGCCGGATGCCGAGCCGGTGGATCCGGAGGACTGGCGCGCGCGCTTCGATGCGGCGATGAATGATGACTTCAATACGCCGGAGGCACTGGCGGTGCTCTTCGAGCTGGCCCGGGTGGTCAACCGCGCCCGCGAGGCCGGGGAGCGGGACGCGGCGGGCCTCGGCGCGCTGCTGCGCGAGCTGGGTGCCGATCTGGGGCTGCTCCGGGACGATCCCGAGGCATTCCTAAAGGGCAGCCCTGCGGGCGGGCCGGACGACGCCGAGGTCGAGCGGCTCATCGCTGAGCGTGCCGAGGCTCGTCGCAATCGGGAGTTCGCCCGTGCCGATGCTATCCGCGAGCAGCTGCAGTCCCAGGGGGTGGTCATCGAGGACAGCCCGGAAGGTACTACCTGGCGCCGGGCACGCTAGGTCGGGGGCTCAGTGCTCCGGCGTCCCGGGCGGCTGGATGCGGGCGAGTTTCACCCGATTGCCCTGGGTCTGGATGATGGTCACCGGGTAGCCGTGCAGCTGGAAGCTGGTGCCCGGTTCGGGGATGGTTTCGAGTTGTTCGAGGATCAGACCGTTCAGGGTCTTGGGGCCGGTGGTGGGGATCTCGCTGCCGAGGGTGCGGTTCAGCTCACGGACGCTGGCACTACCCTCGGCGAGGAAGGATCCGTCGGCCTGGGGGTGGACGTCGCGGATCATCTCCGCCGGGTCGGTGGTGAACTCGCCGACGATCTCCTCGAGCAGGTCTTCGAGGGTGATTAACCCCATGATGTCGCCGTATTCGTCCACCACCAGGGCGATGCGCCGGCGGCGAGCCTGGAAATTCATCAGCTGCACGTGTAGCGGCGTGGCCTCGGGCACGAAGTAGGGGGCATCCATTTCCGCGATCAGCGATTCGCGGGTGAGCGCGCCGTCGAGGAGGCTGGTCAGGATCCTACGGATGTGCAGTATTCCCTCGACCTCGTCCACCGCGCCCCGGTAGACGGGCATGCGGGTGTACTCGGTGTTGGCGATGTGCTCGAGGATGGTCTCCCAGTCTTGCTCCAAATCGATGCCCACGATCTCGTTGCGCGGGATCATGATGTCCTCGACGGTGGCCTTCTCCAGGTCGAGGATGTTGGTGAGCATGCGCTGATGGCGTCGCGGGATCATCGCACCCGCCTCGTTGACCACGGTGCGCAGCTCCTCGCGGCTGATGGTGGAGTCCTTGCCGTCGACAGGATGCACGCCCACCGTCCGCAGCAGGCCGTTGGCGATGAGATTGATCAGCCAGACCACCGGATAGAGTGCGCGCAGCAGCGGCGAGAGGGCATAGGACGCGGGAAAGGCAACACGCTCCGGATGGAGGGCGGCGAGGGTCTTCGGCGTGACCTCGGAGAATATCAGGATGGCCAGGGTGAGCCCGCCGGTGGCGATGGCGATGGCGCTCTCACCACCGAGGCGCAGCGCGATCACCGTCGCGATCTGGGCGGCAAGGATGTTGACCAGATTGTTGCCGATGAGGATCACGCCGATGAGCCGGTCCGGGCGCTCGAGCAGTCGTTCGGCGATGCGCGCGCCCCGTCGCCCCTCGTCGGCGAGGTGGCGGAGGCGGTACCGGTTGAGCGTCATCAGCGCCGTCTCCGAGCCGGAGAAGCACCCGGAGAGGACCAGGGAGACGGCCAGCGCGATAAACAACGCCGATAGCGGAATGCCTTCCATGCTCGCTGCCTCAGCCCGGTGGCGTGGTCATGCGCCCAGCAACAGCTCGAGCACGAACTTGCTGCCGAAGTAGCCCACGGCCAGCACCAGGAAGGCGGCCATGGTACCGCGGGCGGCGGTCTGGCCACGCCAGCCGAACCGCCAGCGACCGGCCAGCAGCACCGCGAACAGCACCCACGCGAGCATGGTGAGCACCGTCTTGTGCACCAGGTGCTGCGCAAAAAGGTCGCTGACGAACAGCCAGCCGGTGGCCAGCGAGGCGGTGAGTAGCACGAACCCCACGCGAAGCATGGTGAACAGCAGCCGTTCCATGTCCTGCAGGGCCGGCAGCAGGCGCAGGAAGCCACCGGGGTGGCGGTGACGGAGCTGGTGTTCCTGGACGGCGAGCAACAGCGACTGGGCGGCGGCGATGCCGAGGACGCTGTAGGCGAGCACGGATAGCAGCACGTGCGTATCCACCGGCGCCATGCGCGGTGTGGTCACCGCCTGGGGGACACCGAGCAGCCACTGCAGCGCTACCGTCAGCGCCACCAGCGGAAACAGTATGACCCCGAGATTCTCCAGCGGACGGCGACTGGCCGCCGTTACCAGCAGCGCGGAGATCACCCAGCCGATCAGCGAGGCGGCGTTGAACAACCGCAGATTGAGGCCGTCCGCCTGCCAGGTGGTCTTCCACACCAGTACGGCATGCAGTATTACCGCCGCGGCGGCCGTGCCCAGCGCGGCCGCTCGACTACCTCCGCCGGCGGGGAGATGCCGCCCGAGGCGCAGGGCCAGCACCACGGCGGCGACGGCGTAAAGGGCGATGACGGCGACGGGCAAAAGGGGGTGACTCATCCGCACCGGCGTGCTCGCTGAATTGCCGCCGATCATCGCATACCTCGGTTTCCGCTTCGAGTCCCAAAGGCGGCGATAGGATCGCTATAATGGGCGGCTGTTACGGACCAAAGCCGGAGCGTACGATGTTCAACAATCTCAGTGAACGGCTCGAGGGCATCTCCAAGCGGCTACGCGGCCAGGGGCGTCTCACCGAGGACAACATTCGCGACACCCTCCGAGAGGTGCGCATGGCGCTGCTCGAGGCGGACGTGGCGTTGCCGGTGGTCAAGGCCTTCGTCAACGACGTCCGCGAGCGTGCCCTTGGCGCCGAGGTGATGAAAAGCCTCTCCCCGGGCCAGGCCTTCATCAAGATCGTGCGCGACGAGCTAGTGCGGGTCATGGGCGAGGAGAATGCCGACCTCGATCTCGCCACCCGTCCCCCCGCCGTGGTGCTGGTCGCCGGCCTGCAGGGCTCGGGCAAGACCACCAGCATCGGCAAGCTCGGCCGCTGGCTCGCCGAGGACCGCAAGAAGAAGGTCCTCACCGTCTCCCTCGACGTCTACCGTCCGGCCGCCATCGATCAGCTCGAGCGCCTCGCCGGCGAGGTGGGTGTGGACTTCCAGCCCACCGCCTCCAGCGACGATCCGGTGGCGGCCGGCCAGGTGGCACTGGAACGCGCCCGCCGGGAGTATTACGACGTCCTTCTGGTGGATACTGCCGGCCGGCTCCACGTCGACGAGGAGATGATGGACGAGGTCAAGCGCGTCCACACCGCCCTCGATCCGGTGGAGACGCTGTTCGTTGTCGACAGCATGACCGGCCAGGACGCGGTCAACACCGCCCGCGCCTTCGACGAGGCGCTGCCGTTGAGCGGCGTCATCCTCACCAAGACCGACGGCGATGCCCGCGGCGGCGCCGCGCTGTCCATTCGCTATATCACCGGCAAGCCCATCAAGTTCCTCGGTGTCGGCGAGAAGACTGATGCGCTGGAGCCCTTCCACCCCGACCGCGTGGCCTCGCGAATCCTCGGCATGGGCGATGTCCTCAGTCTCGTGGAGGATGTGGAGCGCTCGGTGGATCAGCGCGAAGCCGAGAAGATGGCCGCCAAGCTCAAGAAGGGCAAGGGCTTCGACCTCGAGGACCTGCGCAGCCAGATGCAGCAGATTACCAAGATGGGTGGCATGGGCGGGCTCATGGACAAGCTCCCCGGCATGGGCAAGCTCACCGAGCAGGTCGAGAGCCAGATGGGCGAGAAGCAGGTGCGCCGCCAGATCGCCATCATCGACTCGATGACCCCGAAGGAGCGGCGCAAGCCGGAGGTCATCAACGGATCACGCAAGCGCCGCATCGCCCGCGGCTGCGGGCTGCAGGTCCAGGACGTCAATCGCCTGCTCAAGCAGCACAAGCAGATGCAGAAGATGATGAAGCAGATGAAGAAGGGCGGCATGCAGAAGATGATGCGCCAACTTGGCGCCGGAGGAGGCGGTGGGTTCCCGCCCGGCGGGGGTATGCCGCCGGGCGGCCCCTCGGGTTTCCTGCGCTGATCTGCCGCGGCGCTGGCCGCCTTTTCTATCGAGCGGGTTTCCAGTAAACTCCCGCGTTTTACTCGGTAGCCCGAAATCCGATTGCCGATTACAGGGGATTAACGTACGCGATGGTAACCATTCGTCTTGCACGTAGCGGCGCCAAGAAGCGGCCCTTCTACCACCTGATCGTGACCGAGAGCCGCAATCCGCGCGACGGGCGGTTCATCGAGCGGCTGGGCTTCTACAACCCGGTGGCCGCCGGCCAGGAGGTCCCGCTGAAGCTGGATCTCGAGCGGATCGACCACTGGCTCGAGCGCGGTGCGCGCCCGAGCGAGACCGCCGCCGGCCTTATCCGCAAGGCGCGGAAGGCGGCGGGCGCCGCGGAGGCCTGAGCATAGGCGCTCTGCGCTGCCATGGGCCGTGGCGACGATGAGGAGGTGGTCCTCGGCGAAGTCGTCGGTGTCCACGGCGTGCACGGGGCGGTGAAGGTCTTCTCCTGGACACGCCCCGTGGAGAACATATTCGAGTACCGGCAGTGGTGGCTGGTGAGCGCCGGCGCGATGCCACGGCCGCACACCCTGCTCGAGGGCTGGCGCCAGGGCAAGGGCCTTGTCGCCAGGCTCGAGGGCATCGAGGATCGGGATGCCGCGCGGGCGCTGATGGGCGCGCGGGTGACCATCCCCCGGCACGCATTGCCGGACCCGGAGTCGGGCGAGTACTACTGGCACGATCTGATCGGGCTACGGGTGGTCAACGCCGATGGGGTCTCCCTCGGCGAGGTCGAAGACCTCATCGAGACCGGTGCCCATGACGTGCTGGTGGTCAGCGGGGAAAGGGAGCGCCTGATCCCGTTCGTGCCGGGGGAGTACGTGACCCGGGTTGATCTCGCGGCGGGGTTGCTCGAGGTCGACTGGAACCCGGAAGACTGAGCGGTGCGCTTCGACGCGATCACGATCTTCCCGGAGATGTTCCGGGCGATCACGGATTTCGGGGTGACGCGGCGGGCCGTTGAGGCCGAGCTCATCCGGGTGCATACCTGGGACCCCCGGGACTATGCCACGGACCGACACCGTAGCGTCGACGATCGTCCCTACGGCGGTGGACCGGGTATGGTTATGAAGGTCGAGCCGCTACAGGGGGCGATCCGCGCGGCACGCGCGTGCGCACCGGCGGGGGCGCCATTGGTGTATCTCAGCCCCCAGGGACGGCCCCTTACCCAGGGCCGGGTGGCGGAATGGGCGGAGATGGCGGGGCTGATCCTGCTGTGCGGCCGCTACGAGGGCGTCGACGAGCGGCTCATCGAGGCCGAGGTCGACGAGGAGGTCTCAGTGGGGGACTTCGTGGTCAGCGGCGGCGAGTTGCCGGCGATGATGGTGGTCGATGCGGTGAGCCGCATGGTGCCGGGGGTGCTGGGGCATGCGGATTCCGCCATCGAGGACTCCTTTGTCGGCGGGCTGCTCGATTGCCCGCATTACACCCGGCCCGAGGAGATAGAGGGTCGGCGGGTGCCGGAGGTGCTGCTCGGTGGTAACCACCAGGCGGTGGAGCGCTGGCGGCGGAAGCAGGCCCTCGGCCGGACATGGTTGCGCCGCCCGGAGCTGCTCCCGGAAGGGGGGCTGGACGAACAGGCCCGGGCATTGCTGCAGGAATTCATCGACGAGTACCGAGGGGACTCGGAACGCTAGGGGTTGAGGTCATGAGCAACATCATCAAAGAACTTGAGCAGGAAGAGATCGAGAAGTCCGGGCGCAACGTCGCCGAGTTCGCCCCGGGCGACACCGTGCTGGTGAACGTCTGGGTCAAGGAGGGCAACCGCGAGCGCACCCAGCCCTTCGAAGGGGTGGTCATCGCCAAGCGCAACCGCGGGGTCAACTCCTCGTTCACTGTGCGCAAGACCTCTCACGGCGAGGGCGTGGAGCGCGTGTTCCCGCTGCACAGCCCGGTGATCGAGAGCATCAAGGTGCGCCGCAAGGGCGACGTTCGTCGTGCCAAGCTCTACTTCCTCCGCGAGCGCCAGGGCAAGGCCGCCCGCATCAAGGAGAAGGTCAAGAGCAAGGGCGCCAACTAGGCGGCTCAATTCGGCGATCCCTGAAGCGGCCCCGCTCCGGCGGGGCCGCTGTCGTTTCAAACCCTGTGGCCGTGCTGGCGTATGTATATTTTATACAATATCCTATCGCGACGGTTCCGGATTCGACGGGAGGCAGCAGGCGATGGGGCGTGATACCGAGTACACGGTGGTGGACATGCATACCGCTGGTGAGCCGGTGCGTATCTTCACGGGGGGATTGCCGGAGCTGGCCGGTGCGACGTTGCTGCAGCGGCGCCGTGACGCCATGAACCGGCACGACCATGTGCGCCGGCGGCTGATGCTCGAACCTCGGGGCCACGCCGACATGTATGGCGTCTGGCCCACTCGGCCCGGCCACCCCGACGCTGCCATGGCGGTGCTGTTCACCCATAACGAGGGCTACAGCACCATGTGTGGGCATGCCACTATCGCCCTGGGGCGCTATGCCGTGGATCGGGGGATCGTGCCCATGGAGGCGAGCGGGGCGTCGTTCCTGCTGGAATGCCCCTGTGGTCCCGTGGCGGTGCGCGTGGCCGCGGACGCCGCGGGCCGGCCCGGCCCCGTGAGCTTCGACAGCGTGCCGGCGTTCGCTAGCCACCTCGATGCCTCCGTGGAGGTGCCCGGCTACGGTCCCATCACCGTGGATGTGGCCTACGGCGGGGCCTTCTACGTCATCCTCCCGGTCTCACGGCTAGGGATGGCGCTTACCGATGCGCCCTATGAAGAGCTCCTCGGGCTCGCCCGGCGGGTCACCACCGCGGCGCGCTCACAGCTGGACGTGGGGCACCCGGATGCCGAGGATCTGGGCTTCCTCTACGGTACCATCCTCACCGACGATCGCCCCGGGTGGCCTGGCGAACCCAGCCGCAACGTGTGCATCTTCGGCG
Organism: Arhodomonas sp. SL1; assembly: GCF_052060015.1. Lineage (NCBI taxonomy): Bacteria > Pseudomonadati > Pseudomonadota > Gammaproteobacteria > Chromatiales > Ectothiorhodospiraceae > Arhodomonas > Arhodomonas sp. SL1. The sequence continues at coordinate 135,042 of NZ_JBPODZ010000006.1, forward strand.
GTGGACAGGTGGACCGCAGCCCGACCGGGTCCGGGATCACCGCGCGCCTGGCCTTGGCCCACGCCCGGGGCGAGGCTGCGCCGGGCGAGGAGCGGGTCTTCCAGGGGATCAGTGGTGGGGAGTTCCGGGCCACCATCCGGGAGACCGGCAGCGACGGCGCCGTGGTGGTCACGGTCACTGGCCGGAGCCACTACGTCGGGGAATCCCGGTTCGTCGTCGAGGCGGGGGATCCCCTCGCCGACGGCTTTGCGGTCCCGGCCGAGCTCTGGGGGCGGGTCAGCCCTTGAGGGCCTCCCGCGGCGGGACGTAGGGATAGCCCAGCTCGTCGGCCACCGCCTTGTAGGTGACGTGGCCGCGGCAGACGTTGAGCCCGTCAAGCAGGTGCGGATCGTTCGCCAGCGCCTGGGGGAAGCCCTGGTCGGCCAGTGCCAGGGCGTAGGGCAGGGTGACGTTGTTGAGCGCCAGCGTGGAGGTCCGCGGCACCGCCCCGGGCATGTTGGCCACGCAGTAGTGGACGACGCCATCGATGGTGAAGGTGGGGGCGTCGTGGGTGGTGGGGTGGGAGGTCTCGAAACAGCCCCCCTGATCGATGGCCACGTCCACCAGCACGCTTCCGGGGCGCATCCGTGAGACCATCTCGCGGGTAACCAGTTTCGGCGTCTCCGCACCGGCGATGAGCACCGCGCCGATCACCAGGTCCGCCGCCAGCACCTGGTCTTCCACCGCCTGCCGCGACGAGTAGACGGTGGTGAGCGCCGGGCCGAAGTGTGTGGCGAGGCGGCGCAGCACGTTGACGTCCCGGTCCAGGGCGACCACGTGGGCCCCCAGACCGATGCCCATGGCAATGGCGTTTTCCCCCACCACGCCACCGCCGATGACCGTGACCCGCGCCGGCGGCACACCGGGCACACCGCCCGGGAGGATGCCGGCACCCCCGGCGGCCTTCTCCATGCAATGGGCGCCGGCCTGGATGGACATCCGGCCGGCGACCTGGGACATGGGGGCCAGCAGGGGCAGCCCGCCGTGCTCATCGGTCACGGTCTCGTAGGCGATGCACACCGCGCCGCTGTCCACGAGATCGTGGGTCTGCTCGGGGTCCGGCGCGAGGTGGAGGTAGGTGAACAGGATCTGGTCCGGGCGGAGCTGGCGACGCTCGTCGGGTTGGGGTTCCTTGATCTTGACGATGAGCTCCGCCTCGCGATAGATCCGCGAGGCCTCGTCGGCGATGGTGGCCCCCGCGCGCCGGTAGTCCTCGGCGCTGTAGCCCACGCCCTGGCCGGCGTCATGCTCGACCAGGACCTGATGGCCATGGGCGACGAATTCCCGCACGCTGTCCGGCGTGAGCCCGACGCGGTACTCGCGGTTCTTGATTTCCTTCGGTACCCCTACCAGCATGCCGTTTCCCCTTGCGGCGCCGCGTTTCCCCCGAGTGTCTCAGTAGTCGGGCAGTTCCGCATCCTTCATACCCATAAGGTAGAGGATGCCGTCCAGACCCACCGTGGAAATCGCCTGTCGGGCGCGCTGCTGGACCAGCGGCTTGGCATGGAAGGCGATGCCCAGGCCGGCGAGCTTGAGCATGGGGAGGTCGTTGGCGCCGTCGCCCACGGCCACCACTTGCTCGAGGTTGATCCCCTCCTGGCTGGCGATCTCGCTGAGCAGCTCCGCCTTGCGTGGTCCGTCCACGATGGGGCCGTCCACACGTCCGGTGAGCTTGCCGTCAACGATCTCCAACTCGTTGGCATGGACGTAGTCCAGGTTGAGCCGGCGCTGGAGGTGGTGGCCGAAGTAGGTGAAGCCACCGGAGATTACCGCGGTGCGGTAGCCGAGGAGCTGGAGGGTGCGGATCAGCCGCTCCGCGCCCTCGGTGAGGGTCAGCCGTTGGGCCACCCGCTGGAGGGTCCGCTCCGGCAACCCCTCAAGGGCCGCCACCCGCTGGCGGAGGCTCTCGCGGAAGTCGATCTCGCCGCGCATGGAGGCCTCGGTGACCCGTGCCACGGCTTCCCCCGCCCCCGCCTCGGCGGCGAGCTCGTCGATGACCTCCTGCTGGATCAGCGTCGAGTCCATGTCGAAGACGACCAGCCGGCGGTTGCGGCGGTAGAAGTTGTCCGCCTGGAAGGAGATGTCCACGCCGAGCTCCTCGGAGATCCGCACGAACCGGGCCTTCATCTCGTCCGGGTCCCGGGGCTCGCCGCGCAGCGTGAGCTCGATGCAGGCGCGGCTCTGCTCGCTCTCCTCGTGGAGGCCGCTGCGCCCGGACAGCCGCGCGATATCCTCGATGTTGAGCCCCTGGTCAGTGATGACATGGGCGATGCGTCCGATCTGCTCAGCGGTCACCCGCCGCCCGAGCAGGGTGAGCACGTAGCGCGGCGCCCCGCCGTGGGCCACCCACTGGTCGTAGTCCCCGGCCTCGATGGGGGTGAAGCGGACCTGCAGTTCCAGTTTGTGCGCCTCGAACAGCAGGTCCTTGAGCACCGGTGCGTTCCGCGACTCCTCGGGGATGCGGATCAACATCCCCAGCGCCAGGGTGTCGTGGATCACGGCCTGGCCGATATCCAGCACCCGGGCGCCATAGCCGGCGAGGATGTCCATTAGCGCGTAGGTGATTCCGGGCTTGTCCTGCCCCGAGATATTGATCAGTACGACGTCGCTCATCCAGGCGCGGTCCCCGTGTCTGCCGAAGGGCCGCCATTGTAGGACATGGGAGGAGACCTTGCCCGCGCGGGCTTGGTATTGTGGGCGCATGATCGACGCACTGGCAGGGCACCTGGCGGGTGCCGCATCGGTGGTGGCGCTGACCGGCGCCGGCGTGTCCGCGGCGAGCGGCGTGCCCACCTTCCGCGATGCCCAGACCGGCCTGTGGGCCCGCTATGACCCCATGGAGCTGGCCACGCCGGAGGCCTTCGCCCGGGACCCGCAGCTCGTGTGGTCCTGGTATGCCTGGCGGCGCTCGCTGCTCGCCCGGGTGTGGCCGAATGACGCCCACATCGCCCTTGCCGAGTGGCCCGGGCGTGTCACGGTGATCACCCAGAATGTGGACGGCCTGCACCAGCGGGCCGGGAGCAAGGCGGTCATCGAGCTCCACGGCCGGCTGGACCGGGATCGCTGCAGCGCCGTGTGCGGCACCCGCACGCCGGCCTCCGCCGCGGAATCGCCGCCGCCCTGCCCGCACTGCGGGGCGCTGATGCGACCGGACGTGGTCTGGTTCGGGGAGGCGTTGCCGGAGCAGGCGCTCGCCGATGCCCTTGCCGCCGTTCGGGGTGCGGACTGCGTGCTCAGCATCGGCACCTCCTCGCTGGTGCGCCCGGCGGCGGAACTGCCCTGGGAGGCCCTGGCGGCCGGCGTGCCCGTCGGGGAGATCAACACCGAGGCGACCCTGCTCACTGGCCAGGCCCGCTGGTCGCTGCGGGGCCGCGCCGACCAGACCCTGCCGGCGCTGGTGGCGGCGATCCGGCAACGCAGAGGGGATCACCATGAGCCATGACGACAGCGAATTCCGCCAGCGGCTGACACCGGAACAGTACCGGGTGACCCGGGAGAAGGGCACCGAGCCCGCCTTTACCGGCGAGTACCATGACTTTAAGGGCGATGGCACCTACCACTGCATCTGCTGCGGGACGCCGCTGTTCGACTCCCGGGAGAAATACGATTCCGGCAGCGGGTGGCCGAGCTTTTGGCAGCCGGCCGAGGGTGCGGAGATCGGTGAGTCCGACGACAGGAGCCTCGGCATGCATCGCACCGAGGTCCACTGCCGCCACTGCGGCGCCCACCTCGGGCATGTCTTCCCCGATGGCCCGTCGCCGACGGGCCTGCGCTACTGCATCAACTCCGCGGCCCTGGCGTTCCACGGCCGAGAGTGATCGCGGGGTGACGGCCCGGTGAACGGGTAACCCGGGCAGGGCCGGTGCCGCCCTTCCCATGAGCAACGCCTCCCCATGGCGCGGTGCCATATCCGTTGCCGGGGCATCGACCAACTACTGCTTGCGGCCGGGCTCCCCGGCGCTTGTGCCGCCCTCCGGGCGGGGATTATATTGACAGGTCAACCCCTCGTATCCCGAGGCCCTTCCAATCCAGCGTGAAGATCGAGTCATGACGGAACAGGCACCCCGTATCCCCAGCACCCACCATCCCCTCGCCGGCGAGCAGATGAACGGCGCGGAGATGGTCGTACAGGTACTGGCCGACGAGGGGGTCGACACCGTATTCGGCTACAGCGGCGGGGCCATCCTGCCCACCTACGATGCGGTCTTCCGCTACAACGAGCGCCACCGCCATGACGACGGTGGTGATCCCATGCAGCTCATCGTGCCCGCCAACGAGCAGGGCGCCGGCTTCATGGCGGCGGGCTATGCCCGTAGCACCGGCAAGGTGGGGGTCTTCCTGGTCACCTCCGGGCCCGGCGCGACCAATACGGTGACGCCCATCCGCGACTGCATGGCGGACTCGGTCCCGGTGGTCGCGATCACCGGCCAGGTGGCGCGGGGTGCCATGGGCACCGATGCCTTCCAGGAGGCCCCCATCGTCAACATCATGGGCAACTGCGCCAAGCATGTCTTCCTGATCACCCGCCCGGAGGATGTGGAGGCGACCATGCGCACGGCCTTCGAGGTGGCCCGCTCGGGGCGTCCGGGGCCGGTGGTGGTGGACCTCCCCAAGGACGTGCAGAACTGGGTTGGCGAGTTCCGCGGTGAGGGCCTGCTGGATATCCGTGGCTATCGCCAGCGCATGGAGTCCTTGCGTCAGGCCAAGCTCTCCGAGCGCAAGTGCCGGCAGTTCTTCGAGCTTCTCGGCCACTCGTCGCGGCCGTTGCTCTATGTCGGCGGCGGCGTGATCAACAGCGATGCCGGCGATGCGCTGACCGAGTTCGCCCATGCCTTCGGCGTCCCGGTGGTCACCACAGTGATGGGGCTCGGTGCCATCGACACCACCGACGATCTTTCCCTGCACATGCTCGGCATGCATGGCACCGCCTATGCCAATTACGCGGTGGAGGACTGCGACTTCATCATCGCGGTGGGTTCGCGCTTTGACGACCGAGTGGCCGCCAAGGCGGAGCTTTTCGCGCCCATGGCGGAGCATGTGGCGCATATCGACATCGATGCCGCCGAGATCGGCAAGGTGAAGATGGTGGACTGGGCCCACGTCGGTGATGCCGGGCGCTCGCTGCGCCAGCTCGTGGAATTCGGTCGCCACGAGGGCTTCCGCCGGGACTTCGGCCCCTGGCTGGAGCACGTGCGCGGGCTGCGCGAGAAGTACCCGATGAACTTCGACCGGGACAACCCCCTGATCCAGCCGCAGCACGTGCTGGAGCTGCTCAACGGCCTCACCAAGGGGGACGCCATCGTCTCCACCGGCGTCGGCCAGCACCAAATGTTCGCCGCCCAGTACCTGGATTTCCACCGGCCGAGGCAGTGGTTGACCTCCGGGTCCATGGGGACCATGGGCTTCGGCCTGCCGGCGGCCATCGGCGCCCAGTTCGCCCATCCGGACGCGCTGGTCATCGACGTGGACGGCGACGGCAGTATCCGCATGAACCTCGGCGAGATGGAGACGGTGACCACCTACAACCTGCCGGTGAAGATCCTGCTGCTCAACAACAGCTGTGACGGTATGGTCCGGCAGTGGCAGCGGCTGTACTTCGAGGACCGTTTCTCGGCCAGCGATAAGTCCCTCCACCGCAAGGACTTCGTCAAGGCCGCGGAGTCCGACGGTTTCGCGTTCGCACGGCGGATCACCGACAAGTCCGAGCTCGCCGACGCCCTGGAGGCCTTCGTTAGCTTCGCCGGTCCGGCCTTCCTGGAGGTGGTAGTGGACCCGGACGCGGGGGTGTATCCCATGGTGGGCCCCGGGATGAGTTACCGGGAGATGGTGACCGGCGAGCATATCGGTTCCCGGGACCACGGGGAGCCCGACGATCGCTCGGATCGCCTCTCGCAGTCGGAAATGTTCTGACTGCGGTTCTGTATGGCTATGATGGCGGGACCCTGCGGGGTCCCGCGTCTGCTTGAAAATCCCCTCCACCGTCACTATCGCTGGGCCCGTGTGCGGGAAAATCATCCATCACGGGAACGGAAGACATCATGACCACTGAGGCACAGACCGAGACCCTGGAGTTCCAGACCGAGGTCCAGCAGCTGCTGGATCTGATGATCCACTCGCTGTACAGCAATCCGGAGATCTTTCTCCGGGAGCTGATCTCCAATGCCTCCGACGCCGCGGATAAGCTGCGCTTCGAGGCGCTCACCGACGAGTCGCTCCTCGAGGACGACCCGGAGCTAGCGATCCGGGTATCCGTGGACAAGGAGGCGCGCACCATTACCGTCGAGGATAACGGCATCGGCATGAGCCGCGACGAGGTGGTGGAGAACCTGGGCACCATCGCGCGCTCGGGAACCCGCCACTTCCTCGACGCCCTTACCGGTGACCAGAAGGCCGATGCCGCGCTCATCGGCCAGTTCGGTGTAGGTTTCTATTCGGCGTTCATCGTCGCCGAGCGTGTCGACGTCCACACCCGCCGCGCCGGCGATAAGCCGGAGCTCGGCGTGCACTGGTCCTCCGACGGCAAGGGCGCCTACTCGATCGCCTACGAGGAGAATCCCCGACGTGGTACACGGGTGATCCTGCACCTCGCCGAGGATCGCGACGAGTTCCTGGAGCCCGAGCGGCTCAAGGGCATCATCCGCCGCTACTCCGACCATATCTCCCTGCCCATCCGCATGCCCACGGAAGAGGGCGGCGAGGAGGAGACCGTCAACCAGGCGGCGGCGCTGTGGATGCGCCCGAAGAACGAGATCAGCGACGAGGAATACGTCGAGTTCTACAAGCACGTGGCCCACGATTTCGAGGAGCCGCTGACGTGGATCCACAACAAGGTGGAGGGTAACCAGGCCTACACCTCGCTGCTGTACCTCCCCAAGCGCCGGCCCTTCGACCTCTTCGAGCCAGAGCAGCGCCACGGCGTCAAGCTCTATGTCCGGCGGGTGTTCATCATGGAGGGCAGCGAGCACCTGATGCCGCGCTATCTCCGTTTCGTCCGCGGTGTCATCGACTCCGATGACCTCCCGTTGAATGTCTCCCGGGAGCTGCTACAGCACAACAAGCTCGTCGACCGCATCCGCGGCGCTTCGGTCAAGCGCATCCTCGACACCCTGGAGCGGATGGCCAGCGATGAGCCGGAGCGGTATGCGGAGTTCTGGGCCGCCTTCGGGCCGGTGCTCAAGGAGGGGGTGATCGAGGACCCCGGCAACCGCGAGCGCATCGCCGGCTTGCTTCGCTTCTCGTCGACCCAGGATCCGGACGCGAAGGGCAACGTCTCCCTCGCCGACTATGTCGCGCGCATGCGCGAGGGCCAGAAGCACATCTATTACGTCACCGCGGAGGGCTTGAACGCCGCCCTGAACAGCCCCCACCTGGAGGTCTTCCGCAAGAAGGGGGTGGAGGTGCTGCTGCTCCACGAGCCCATCGATGAATGGCTCGCCACCCATCTCAACGAATTCCAGGGCTATCCCCTGCAGTCGGTGGCGAAGGGCGAGCTCGACCTCGACGAGCTCGAGGACGAGGCGGAGAAAAAGGCCCGCGAGGAGCGCGCCGAGGCCCTGAAGCCGCTCACCGACAGGCTCAAGGAGGCCTTGGGCGAGCGTGTCTCCGAGGTGCGGGTCAGCGATCGACTCACCGACTCCCCCGCCTGCCTGGTAGTGGGCGAGTACGAGTTGGGTATGAATCTCCAGCGCATGCTCAAGGCCGCGGGCCACGACATGCCCCAGGGGGCGCCTTCGCTGGAGATCAACCCGGACCATGCCCTGATCCGCAAGTTGGAGGCGGAGTCCACCGGTGAGCGTTTCGAGGACTGGGCACTGCTGCTGCTCGAGCAGGCGCAGCTCACCGGCGGCGGCCAGCTGGAGGACCCGTCGGCCTTCGTCCGGCGAATGAATCGCCTGCTCGAGGGTGGGGATTGAGCGGCTGTCTCCGTCCGCGCCATGACCTGGAGATCCTCGTCGCCCTGTTTAACGACGAGTTCTCGGCTGAGAACACCCGGCTGGTGCGTGGCGGCAGCGAACCGCTGTATCGGCCGGCGGATGCGGAATGCCCGTATCACCGGGTGATCGTTGCCCATGGCTTCTTCGCCAGCGCGCTCCACGAGGTCGCCCACTGGTGCATCGCCGGCAGGGAGCGCCGGCGTCGCGTGGATTACGGCTACTGGTACGAGGGCGATGGCCGGGATGCCCATACCCAGGCGGTGTTCGAACGTGTGGAGGCCCGTCCCCAGGCACTGGAGTGGGCCTTCAGCCTGGCGGCGGATGCCCCGTTCCGGGTGAGCGTCGACAACCTCGACGGAGATCCCGGTGATCCGGAGGGCTTTCGGCGTGCCGTGCACCGGGCGTTGGAGGTCTTGCTGGCCAACGGCCTGCCGCCACGGGGCCGGCGCTTCGCCCATCGGCTCGAGGAGCGCTTCGGTGGGCGAATGCGACGCCCGGAAGCGCTGCCTCCGATTTAGCCGCGGAAGCCGTCGATGACGGTGAGTTGTTGCGCTGGCCTGCCGTCCAGGTAATCCTCCAGCGGCATCGGCCGGCCGAACAGATAGCCCTGGGCGTAATCCACCTCCAGGCCGCGCACGGCCTCCAGAACCGCCGCGTCCTCCACCGCCTCGGCAACGGTGGCGATGCCGAGCTCGCCGGCGAGGCGTTGTATCGCTGCGCAGATGGCCCGATCCAGGGTGCTATGGGGCATGCCGCGGACGAAGGTACCGTCGATCTTGAGGTAGTCCACCGGCAGCTCCTTGAGGTAGCCGAACGAGGCCATGCCGCTGCCGAAATCATCGAGGGCGAAGCGGCAACCGATGCGGCGCAACCGTTCGATGAATGCCTGGGCCGCGGAGTGATTGGAGATCACAGCGGTCTCGGTGATCTCGAAGCACAGGGATTCCGGCGGGATCGCCCCATGCTCGAGGATGTCCAGCACAAAGTCATAGAAGGCGGCGTCGCCCAGGGTCTGGCCGGACAGATTCACGAACCAGACGGTCCCCTCAGGGGGCGGCCGTGACTGGATCCGCCGGGCGAGACGGCCCAATACCCAGCGGTCGATCTCCGGCATCAGCCCGTAGCGCTCGGCGGCCGGGAGGAAGGTCCCGGGGGCGGTGAGGGTTCCGTCCCGCTCGCGCAGGCGGAGCAGCAGCTCCATGCGCCGTATCGGTGGGCCGGGCGAGCGACCCCGCATGGGCTGGATGGCCTGGGCATGGAGGCACAGTCGCCCCTCGCCCATGGCCTCGCGTATCCCGCTCACCCAGGACATCTCATCGCGGAAGCGCTCGCTCAGCTGATCGTCCTCCAGGAACACGTGCAGGCGGTTGCGGCCGTGCTCCTTGGCGATGTAGCAGGCGGCATCGGCCTTGCTCATGGCGTTGGTGGTTGAGGCCGTACGCACGTTGAGCTCGACGATCCCCGCGCTGGCGGTCACCGGGAACTGCCGTTGCCCCCATTGGAAGGGGGTGAGGGCCACCGCGTCCAGGTAGCGGCGGGTAAGCGCGGAGGCCGCGGCGGCGTCCAGGCTGGGCAACAGCAGCCCGAACTCGTCGCCGCCGATCCGGGCCAGCCGGTCATCCGGGCGGCACAACGCCCGCAACCGTGGCACCAGCGCGCGGATCAGGGCGTCACCGGCCTGGTGGCCGCTGACGTTGTTGACCAGCTTAAACTGGTCCAGATCGATGAGACAGACGCAGGCTGTGCCGCTGCCGGCCTCTCGGATACGCTCCACGGCGTCTTCGAGCTCGCGCTGGAACCCGACCCGGTTGAGCAGGCCGGTGAGGGGATCGTGGCGGCTGAGATGCGCCAGCTGGTCTGCCCGCCGTTGGGCCAATGTATGTACCGCTCGCTCCCGGGCGAGCAGTGTGTGTACCAACCAGGTGGCCAGCACGGCGAGGCCGAGGGCCAGTCCGGTGGCCAGCGCCGGTAGGCGTAGGTCGTAGGCGAACCGCGCACCGACGGCCTGGATCCGGGTGACGTAGTTGCGTCCGCCAATGCCCCAGCGTCGTTCCAGCATCTGTTCGCCGGGCCACTGATACCAGGCGCGGGAATCGTGCGCACCGGTAACGGTGTGCAGCGGGGCGGCGTTGGGATCATCGGTGACATCGCTCAGCGCGATCTCCAGGCCCCTGCTCTGCAGGGCTGCGAAGGCGTTTCCGGCTAGCCGGTCGACGTGGAATACGCCCTCGGCGAGTCCGCGCACCCCCCGGGCGTGGACATAGCCCTCCGCGCTGCTCACGGGCACAAATCCCAGCACCGCCGGGCGGGCGTTGTCCTCCTGGATCAGGCGCGTCGTTGCGCTTACGGTGAGTGATCCCCGCTCGATGGCGCGGGTGATGGCGTCGTTGCGCGTCGGGTGCTCCGAGGGGGCGTAGCCGAGCGCCGCCCGGTTCTCTTCGAGCGGCTCGACGTAGAGTATGGGGAAATACACCGGCCGTCGGGGGGCGGCCACGAGTTCGCCATCGGGGCCATGGTCGGCGATGACGAAGCCAGGGATCTCCCCCTGCACCCGGGCGACGAACACCTCACGGCTGAGGTCGGTCACCCGGGGCACCCACTCCAGGGCGCGGACGGCATCGTGGCGGGCGAGCAGGGAACGGGCAAGCCGGGAGAACTCGGAGCGGGTGACCACCGAGCCCACCCGAAACAGGTCGGCGATCTGCTCCACGCTGGCCAGCTCATCCTGCCACGTGTCCACCAATGCGGCGGCGTGTTCCTGGCCCGCGGTACGGAATGCCGTATCGACGCTGCTCCGTTCATGGGTGTAGGCGGTGTAGCCGGTAAGGCCGGCGAGGAGCACCCCGAGTAAGGCCACGGCCGCGGTCAGCATGCCTCGCGGTGGTGATGATTGATGCTCGCCCCCGCCGTTCATCGGCGCTACCTCAGGGCAGGGACACTGGCTCGGGCGGTATCCATCCCGAGGCCCGGTGTTCGCAGATCACCGTGGTGTCGATCCCGCCGCGGGTTGCGAACACCATCCGCACGCGAAGGAAACGCGGCTCCAGTCGTGCCGCCAAGTCCTCCAGGATCCGATTGCTGACGGCCTCGTGGAAGGCCCCCTCATCGCGGAACGACCAGACATAGAGCTTGAGTGATTTCAGTTCCACGCAACGGGCGTCGGGGACATAGTCCACGTACAGCGTGGCGAAGTCGGGTTGGCCCGTCATCGGGCACAGGCAGGTGAATTCGGGGATGGTCAGCCGGATGGTGTAGTCGCGCTCGGGGCTCGGATTGTTGAAGGTCTCGAGCGCGCGGCTCGGCTTGCTGGGCATGCGGAATCCTCCTGGACCGCGGGCGTGTCCCCGCGAGGTTCATCTCGGTTGCGGCGGCGCCACGACGATGCGGAATCATCGCACGAACGGACCGGGACGCACAGGTGGTGCCGGGCGGGGTGGGTTGCCGAGGAACAGCAGTGCCGGAGGGGGCGGCATGGCTGGAAAGAAATCGCCCCGCCGGGGGCGGGGCGATGGGGATGCCGGAGCAGGCAGCGGTGGTTACTTCTGCTCGACCACCGTCTTCATGCCGTTGATCTCCACCTCGACCCGGCGGTTCGGCTGCAGGCAGTCGATGAGCTGGTCGCGGCCACCGGTGTTCTCACACTGGACCACGGGCTCGGATTCACCCATGCCCATCACCTGCATGTCGTAACCCGACAGCGCCGGCTTGCTCTGCAGGTAGTCCGCCACCGCCTGGGCCCGCCGCTCGGACAGCCCCTGGTTGTACTCCTCGGGGCCGATGCGGTCGGTGTGACCGATCACACGGATGCGGTTGATCTCCCAGTCGCGCTCGATACGATTCGCCATCCGGTCGAGGCGGGCCATGCCGTCGTCGGTGAGCGTTGCCTCGTCGAAGCCGAACAGGGTCTCGGCGTCGAGGGACACCCGCTCGGTGCGCTCCACCATCTCCGGCTCGGGCTCCGCTTCGGCGGTCTCGATGACGTCGCCGCACTCCTCGCGCTTCTGAGTCTTCTCCATGGCCGGGTTGAACCAGCACTCGCCGCTGGTGCTCATCCAGGCCTCACCGTCATTATTGGTCCAGTATTCCCCCTGGCCGCCTTCCATGTGCTGGTCTGCAGAGGCCGTGGCCACCAGCCCCAGCGAGAGCACCAAGCCCATGCCGATAGGCAGCAGGGTATTCTTTGCCGTCGTTTGCTTCATTGCTTCTTCTCCTGTTTCCCGCTTGCAGGAATGCCTTGAATGACCGATCGCCGCTCCCGTCCGGGAGCTGCTGCGTGATGAACGATGTGCTGATCGATTGTGCCGATTACAAGCCCCCTTTCCCTGAAACTCACCGATAAGTCGATCAATGCACCCTCGACGCCAGTATAACGTGCGCGATTGCGCATTGCTGCATATTCGCGGTGCCGAAGGTAACGCAGGAATGCCGGGAACCCGATCAACGCCCCCATCCCGTGGACCAACGCGTTATCCTGTCGGCATTCAGTGACACTGTAACGGAGTCCGACGCGAACCATGGAACGTCCCATTCTCGCCCATCCCGATCCGCGCCTGCGCGAGGTATCGCGGCCCGTGGAGCACTTCGACGAGGAGCTGGCGTCGCTGGTGGGCGACATGTTCGATACCATGCGCGCGGCCGAGGGCATCGGCCTGGCGGCGGTCCAGATCGGGGTACATTTGCGCCTGGCGGTCATGCAGGTGGACGACCACCCGCCACGGGTCCTGGCGAACCCGGAGTACGAGGCGCTCGGTGAGCCCATGGAATTGGACGAGGGCTGCCTCTCAGTACCCGGAATGCGCGAGCGCACCAAGACCCGGGCGGACCGGGTGCGGGTCCGGGCTCAGGACGTCGAGGGGCAGTGGTACGAGTTCGAGGCGGAAGGGCTCGAGGCGGCGTGCGTACAGCACGAGTGTGATCATATTGATGGTCGACTGTACATCGACCAGCTCACCCCGGTGCGTCGCCGCCGCCTGATCAAGCGCTATGAGCGCGAGCGAGCGCAGGCGGAGAAGCAGCGCGACGCCTAGGCTCAGGCGGCGCGGTGGATCTCCGGCCACCGGCGGGACGACTGCGGTGCCATCATGGTACGCAGCCGCCGCCACAGCCGTGCGCTGCCCTCGCGCATGGTCCGGCCACGGAGCTCCCGTGCCTCGCGCATGATGCGCTCGAGATCGGTGGGGTTCAGATCGGTATAGGTGGAATCCTGCCGCATCGCGTTGTACCTCCTGATGTTGCGGTGCATCGTGATCATGGCGTCATAATAAGGCTGCATTCCGCGCGCGCATAGGCGTTTATGGGCACATCGCCATTGCCCAGTGAGCACAAGCGTCCGTAGCCCGGCTGCGGAGCCGCGCAAGCCGGTTGTGACAGTGACCCCCGGACCGTGGTCTACTATTACGTTTTTGCCAACGGCGGATTGCGCAGCATTATGACGATACCCAAGCATCCTAGACTCGCCTGGTCCCAGGTCACCCTCGATCCGGCCCTCGCCAAGCTGGCCGGCGTGGAGGAGTCCTGCGCGTTGCCAATTTGGAGCGAGGACGCTGGGGAGGGGGTGCCGGGGGATCCCGTGGAGCATGACACCACCGACCTGCTGCGTGGCCTTTCCGTGGCCTTCGGAGAGGGCCCTGAGGGCAACGGCAAGGACTGGCAGCAGGTCCATGCCGCGCTGTTGGCCGCCCTCGCCGAGGTGCGCGGCTTCGACAACGCCGACGAGCTGCTTCGCAGCGTGGCCCTGGATTTTCGCCGTGATGGTTATCGGCGTGAGGCGGTGGCGGCGGTGCGGACCGCCCTGCGGCTTCGCCCGGAGAGCGTTACCGCCCGGTGTCAGCTCATCATCGGCGTGTGGTTCCTGGTCTGTGATCAGCTCGAGCCGGAGCCGGAGCGTGGGCTCGCGGAGGTCCGCGAGCTCTTCGAGGCCCTCGGCGAGGGCAGCCCGGAAACGGCACGGGTGCGCGAGCTCACCGCCTATGCCTATCTCGTCGCCCACTATTTCGGCGAGGGCCATATCGACGCGGGGGATCCCAACGTGCGCCGTGCCCGTGTATGGATCGGCGACGGGCCGATGGCGCGGCGTATCGAGGCCATGCAGCAGCGCGGTTACGTGGATCTCGGGGCGCTCTGCGCCCCCGAGGCGGCACACTGACCGGCAGCGGCGCCGTCGGCCTCAGCCGGGGCCGCCCCGGGGATCGCGATTGACCGGATAGGTGCTCGCCGGCCCGCGCAGGGGCTGCAGCAGCATCCGGTCCAGGCGCAGCTCGACCGGGTCGCGGAACTGCTCGATGCCGATGATCATCCCCAGGTGTCCCGCCGCCGGCTGCGCCCGATAGGTACCGAGCAGCCGATCCCACCAGGGTAGGTTGAAGCCGAAGTTGCTGTTGGTCTCGTTGCGGATCACCGAGTGGTGCACCCGGTGCATCTCCGGGGTGACGACGATCCAGCGCAGCCAACGGTCCACCGCCGCCGGCAGGCGGACGTTGCCGTGATTGAACAGCGAGGTGGCGTTCAACAGCACCTCGAAGACCAGCACTGCCACCGCCGGGGCACCGAGGGCAGCCACCGCCGCGAGCTTGAGCCCCATCGACAGCAGGATCTCCACCGGGTGGAAGCGCAGGCCGGTGGTGGTATCGAACTCCAGGTCGGCATGGTGCATGCGGTGGAGCCGCCACAGCCCGGGTACGGCGTGGAACAGCACGTGCTGGAGATAGATCACGAAGTCCAGCACCACCACGGACACGATCACCGCCAGCCAGTAGGGCGCGGACACCGCCCCGAACAGCCCCCAGCCCCGTGCCTCTGCGACCATGGCGAGACCCACCGCCGCGGTGGGGAATACCAGCCGCAGGGCCAGGGTGTCCACCACCACGATCCCCAGATTGGAGGGCCAGCGCCGCCGCCGGCCGATGGCCTGGGCGCGGCGTGGCGCGAGTAGCTCCCAGGCGGCCATCGTCGCCAGCACCGCGGCGAAGCAGCCGAGACGAATCAGGGGTTCATGGGACAGTAGCCATTCCTTCATGCACGAGCCGACCGCGGCCGCGGGGGATGGTTCCCCCGGTTCATGCGGCGTCGCCCCGCCCCCAGTGCTCGCTGCCCGGTAGGACCAGGTTCATACCCACCGCCACGATGCTACACAGGGCGATGCCCTCCAGGCTGTACTGGCCGCGGCCGATGACCAGCCCGCCGATGCCGAAGACCAGGGTCACCGCCACCACCGCCAGGTTGCGCGCAATGGAGAGGTCCACCTGGTGACGGATCAGCGTGTTGAGGCCGACCACGGCGATGGAGCCGAACAGCAGGCAGAGGATGCCCCCCATCACCGGGACCGGAATGGTCTGCAGCGCGGCTCCGAATTTGCCGATGAAGGCCAGGGCGATGGCGAAGCCGGCCGCCCAGGTCATGACCCGCGGATTGAAATTGCGGGTGAGCATTACCGCGCCGGTGACCTCGGAATAGGTGGTGTTCGGCGGGCCGCCCATCCCCGCCGCCAGCGTCGTGGCCAGCCCGTCCCCGAGGAGGGTGCGGTGCAGGCCCGGGCGCTTCAGGTAGTCCTCCCGGGTGACCGAGCTGATGGCGAGGACGTCGCCGATATGCTCGATGGCGGGCGCGATGGCCACCGGCAGCATGAACAGTATGGCGCGCCAGTCGAAGGCCGGCGCGGTGAACGAGGGCACGGCGAGCCATGCCGCCTCGGCGACACTGGTGGTATCCACGACGCCGTAGGCGAAGCTGAGAACGTAGCCAGCGATGACCCCGGCGATGATGGGCACCAGGCGCAGCAGTCCCCGGGCGAGCACCGCCACCGCGACCGTCACCGCCAGTGACAGCAGGGAGATGACCAGGGCGTCGGCGTAGGGGATGAGCTGCTCGGCGCCGTCGCCGCTCTTGCCCATGGCCATGTTCACCGCCACCGGCGCCAGGGACAGGCCGATGACCATGATGACCGGGGCGATCACCACCGGCGGCAGCACCCGGTCGATGAAGCCCGTCCCCTTCGCGCGGACCGCCGCGGCGAGGAGCACGTAGAGCACTCCCGCGGCCATCAGGGCCCCCATGGTCTCGGCGAGGCCAAAACGCTGCTGGGCGGCGATGATGGGGGCGATGAAGGCGAACGAGGAGGCGAGGAACACCGGGATCTGTCCGCGGGTCACGATCTGGAACAGCAGTGTCCCCGCCCCGGCGGTGAACAGCGCGACGTTGGGGTCGAGTCCGGTGATCAGCGGCATCAACACCAGTGCGCCGAAGGCGACCAGCAGCATCTGCGAGCCCGCCAGCGCCTGGCGGCCAAGGGTGTGGGTCGGTGTCTCCTGCATGGGCGAGATCTCCCCGGGTGGTGTGTCGTCTTCGCTTTTGTTCTGGCACGGGGTGGCCTGCGCGCGGCCGCGCCAATACTGCCGCGGGCCGGGGGGTGGCGCAACCGGCGTCGCGCGTGCATCCTCGGATGTTCGACAGGTGGCCGAGGTGCGGCCGGCAGTAAAAGGATCGGCAGCGGATGATGAACAGAGCAGCGTCATGGGCATGGCTGGTCGTGGTGA
The DNA here is from genome assembly GCF_052060015.1 of Arhodomonas sp. SL1. NCBI lineage: Bacteria > Pseudomonadati > Pseudomonadota > Gammaproteobacteria > Chromatiales > Ectothiorhodospiraceae > Arhodomonas > Arhodomonas sp. SL1. Next base: position 151,546 of record NZ_JBPODZ010000006.1, read on the forward strand.
TCGTGGTGTTCCTCACTGGATGTGCCAGCTATGGGGAGGAACGGGTCGCCCCGGTGCCACTCCCCGAGGCCGAGGCGGATGCGGTTACGGTCGGCGAGACGGCCTTCCTTGTACGCGCCTATCTCGATCCCGCGGCCGCCCGGGAGGCCTTTGGCTTCGACATCCGCGGGGCGGGGCTGCTACCGGTGCAGTTCGTCGTCGATAACGGCAGTGGCGGGCCGGTTCGCATCGATGACGAGCGGGTGCTCCTCGAGGATCGCGACGGCAATGCCTGGCCCGTGCTCAGCGCCCGCCAGGCCGAAGAGCGGGTACGCCGCCATGTCGAGCAGGGTGAAGCCGTGCGAAGTGGCGCGCGTAGCTCGCTGCTGACGGCCCTCGCCGGCGCCATCGCCGGTGCGGCCATCGGCGTAGTGGGCGGCGGGGATGTCGCCGAGACCGCCGGCAAGGGTGCGGTTGCCGGTGGCGCCATCGGCGCTATCGGTGGCGGGGCGAGCGGCTACGCCAACGTGGGCCGCGAGATCCGGCGTGATCTCGCGGAACGCTCCATCCGCGATCGGGTCATCGCCTCCGGCGAGTTGGCCTATGGTTTCATGTTCTTTCCCGGCGCGGAGGAGGCGACTTCGGTGCGGCAGCTGCGCCTGACGGTGACCGTCGACGAACGTGCCCACGCCCTGCGACTGCCCGTGGCGACCGTACCGGCGCCGTAGCGCCCGTCCCCACCGCTCTCAGCCCGCCGGTGCCGGCGTCCCCTCGGCACGCGACGCGTCCCGGGCCGTTCGGTGCCGGCAGCCCCGCGGGCGCTGTCTCAGCGGCAATCAATCGTGAAGCCTCGTGAACATCACGGGCCCTGGTGCCGCCCGCGGTTTTCGTGGACCGTCCGGCAATGGATAATTTCGGCGGCACTGGGGTCCAAGGACGCTGATGGGCGCAAAATCAAGGAAATGGCAGCTCGCCGCAGCGGCGTTGGTGACGGCGTGGGTCGTCGCCGGCTGCGCGCCGGCGACCGATCCCCCCGATCCCGGCACCGTCCCGCTCCCGGAAGCGTTTCCGGAACAGGGCGTGGCGGTCCTGCCCACGAAGTGGTGGCAGCACTTCGACGATCCGGTGCTGGACCGCCTCCAGGAACGGGCGCTGACGGGCAGTTTCTCCCTTGCCGCGGCCCGGGCGCGGCTACGTCAGGCCCGGGCATTGGCCCGTATTCGGGGCGCGGAACGGCTGCCCCGGGTCGACACCAGCGCCGAGGCCAGCGCCTCCCGCGAGGGTGGCGTCGATAGCGAGCGCTATGAGGCCGGCCTTGCTGCGGGTTTCGAGGTGGACCTCTGGGGGCGGCTGGAGGCCCAGGCCGAGGGCGCGCGGCTGGAGGCAGAGGCCACCCGCTTCGACCTGCGTGCCGCCGCGGTGTCGCTGACTGCGGAGGTGGCCGGAAGCTACTTCCGCCTTGGCCGCCAGGATGCCGTCATCGAGTTGCTCGAGCGGCAACGGCGGTTGAATGAGCAGCTCGCGCGGGTGGTGGCGATACGCTACCGCAACGGCCAGGCGCGTGCGGACGAGGTTCTGCGCCAACGGCGGCTTGCTGAGCAGAGCGCCGGTGAGCTGGAGACGGCCCGGGGAGAGCGGGAACGGCTGGTCGCCGAGTTGGCTGCGTTGCTGGGCGAACCCCCCGGCGAGCTGGACATCGAACCGGCTGGCGGTGCCGCCGATCTGCCGCCGTTGCCGCGTACCGGTGTGCCTGCCGATTGGTTGCAGCGGCGCCCGGATCTGCGGGCGGCGTTGCTACGTGTGGAGTCCGCCGATGCGGAGGTGGCTGCGGCCATCGCGGACCGTTACCCGAGCCTCGACCTGTCGGCGTCGTTCACCACCACTGCCGCATCCCCGGGGAGTTTGTTCGAGGGCTGGCTCCGACAGCTCGCCGCCTCCCTGGCCCTGCCCCTATTCCGTGGCGGGGCGCTGGCGGGCGAGGTGGAGCGTAGCCGGGCTGGCCGGGCGGTGGCGTTCAACGAGTATGCGCAGACGGTGATGGATGCCTTGGCCGAGGTGGAGCGGGCGCTGGCGGCGGAGCGTGCCGACCGGCGGCTGCTCGAGCGCCTACGCCGGGAGCAACGCCTGGCGGCGGACGCCCAGCAGCGGCTGCGAAGCCGCTACATCAACGGCGCCGCCGACTACCTGGAGGTCCTGGACGCGCTGTCCACCCTGCAGAACGTGGAGCGCCGGGCCCTGGAGGCTCGTTGGGAGCTGCCCCTGGACCGGGTGGCGCTGATTCGCGCCCTGGCCGGTGGGGCCTTCGGTGAAACGGGGAAGGAGGACGATGGGCGCTGACGAAGGGGCCACGGGTGAGACCGCCGGCGGGATCGCGCGCAAGCTGGTGCATGCCCTCCTGGCGCTGGCGGTGCTCGCAGGCGGTGCGCTGGTTACCTGGCGCATTATGGAGGTGGACGACGAGGTGGGCCGCCAGGGGAGTGCGGAACGCACGGCCCGGCTGGTGGAAGTGGTCCGCGCCGAGGTCGGTAGCCATACCGTCAAGGTTACTGGGCACGGCGAGGTCATGCCCTCGCGCGAGCTTGCGCTGCGACCGCGGGTCGGCGGGCGGATCGCCGCAGTCCACGAGGGATTCGAGCCGGGTGGCTCCGTTGCCGCGGGGGAGACGCTGGTCACCCTGGACGACGAGCCCTACCGCATCGCCCTGGACCGCGCGCGGGCCGCACTGATCCGTGCCCGCGCCGATCTTACCCTGGAAGAGGGACAGCAGTCGGTGGCCCGCGAGGAATACGAGATGCTCGATGAGCCCGTTGGCGAGCGGGAGCGGGCGCTCATTCTGCGTGAGCCCCAGCTGCGTTCCGCCGAGGCGGCGGTCCGCTCCGCGGCCAGCGATGTGGCGGACGCCGAGCGCGAGCTCGGCTACACGGAGGTGGAGGCGCCCTTCGATGCGGTGGTGCTCTCCCGGGATGTGGCCCCCGGTGCCGAGGTGGGTACCGGTACCGACCTCGGCACCCTTGCGGGTACCGAGCGTTGGTGGGTGGAGCTCACCGTGCCGGTCTCCGCGCTGTGCTGGATCGAGTTGCCCGGACCGGACGCGGAAGGGGGGGCCGCGGTGCGCCTGTACTACGAGCCCGCCTGGGGGCCTGGGGTATACCGGCAGGGGCGGGTGATCCGGCTCATCGACCGGCTGGAGGAAGAGGGCCGCCTGGCCCGTCTGCTCGTGGCCGTCGACGATCCCCTCGGCCGCAGCGGTGGGGGAGAGGTCCCGCGCCTGGTATTGGGGGCGTTCGTGCGTGGCGAGATCCACGGTCGCCGCATCGATGAGGCGGTGGCCGTGTCGCCGCAGTGGCTCCGCGAAGGCGACGTGCTCTGGGTAATGGATGGGGAGGATCGGCTCGCAATCCGCGAGGTGGACGTCGCCCACCGTGGCCGTGAGCGGGTCCTGATCACGGCTGGTGTCGCCGCCGGCGAGCGCATCGTCACCTCAGATATCGGTGCCCCCACCGAGGGCATGCCCCTGCGCGCTGCCGGGGAGGACAGCGATGGCGGATGAGCGCCGGCGAGGGGTGATCGGCTGGTTCGTCGATCACCGAGTCGCCCCCAACCTGATCATGCTGGTGCTGATCCTCGGTGGCTTGTTCATGACCACTCGCATCACCCAGGAGGTCTTCCCCGACTTCCAACGCGAGGTCATCGATATCAGCGTCGCCTATCCCGGGGCCACGCCCTCGCAGATCGAGTCCGGGGTGGTGCTCCCGGTGGAGGAGGCGGTTCGCGGGCTCGAGGGCGTGAAAAAGGTTACCGCCACGGCCCGGGAGGGCAGCGGCACGGTGAGCGTGGAGCTCATCGAGGGCTACGACCTGCAGCGCGCCTACCAAGATATCACCCGCGAGGTGGATTCCATCGACACCTTCCCGGACGATGCCGAGGATCCGGACATCGCCCTGAGCGGCTGGCGGCGCGACGTGCTGGATATCCTCGTCCACGGTGATGCCCCGCAGCACAGCCTGCAGGCCGCCGCGGAACAGGTGCGTGACCGCATCCTCCTCGCCGAAGGCGTGACCCAGGCGGCGGTGGAGGACGCCCAGGACTATGAGGTCCACATCGACATCCGGGAGGCGGAGCTGCGCGCCTACGGGCTGACCCTGCAGGAGGTGGCCACCGCGGTGGCGGTCAATGCCAGGGACCGCTCGGCCGGGCGGGTGGAGACCGCCGGCGGGGATATCCTGCTCAAGGTCGATGAGCGCCGGGTGGAGGCCCGTGCCTTTCGGGACATCGTCGTGCGTGCCAGCCCTGCGGGGTCGGTGGTGCGCCTCGGTGACGTGGCGCACGTCAGCGAGGGATTCTCGCCGGACACCGAGACCATCGCCAGCTATAACGGCCAGCCGGCCGTGGGGGTGGAGGTCTTCCGGGTGGGCACCGAGACGCCTATCGGGGTGTCCGAGGCCGTGCGTTCGGTGCTCCCGGAGATCCGGGCGGGGCTGCCACCGCAGATCGGCGTCGCCATCCAGAGCGACAGCTCGGAGATCTACCAGCAGCGCCTGGAACTGCTGCTGAAGAACGGCTTCATCGGGTTGCTGCTGGTCCTGGCACTGCTCAGCATCTTCCTGGAGTTCAAGCTGGCCTTCTGGGTGACGGTGGGCATCCCGACCTCCTTCCTGGGTGCCTTCCTGTTCCTGCCCTGGTTGGACGTCTCCATTAACATGGTTTCGCTGTTCGCCTTCATTATCGCCCTGGGCATCGTCGTCGACGATGCCATCGTGGCCGGCGAGAACATCTATGAATACCGTCAGCGCGGCATGGGGGCCATCGAGGCGGGGATCGCAGGGGCCCGCGACATCGCCGTGCCCATCATCGTCAGTGTGCTCACCAATATCATCGCCTTCCTGCCCCTGGGGATGATCCCCGGCACCTTCGGCCAGATCTGGGCGGTGATCCCGGCGGTGGTGGGCACGGTGTTCGCCATCTCCCTGATCGAGGCCCTGATCATCCTGCCGGCCCACCTCGGTCACACTCGTCGCGGGGCCACCACCGGTCCCGGCGCCTGGCTCCACCGGGGCCAGCAGGCCTTCAGCCACCGTTTCAGCCGGTTCATCGAATACGGCTACGGCGGGTTCCTGACGCTGGCTATCCACTGGCGCTACGTGACGCTCGCCGCTGCCGCGGCACTCCTGGCGGCCACCCTGGCCTACGCCATGAGCGGGCGCATGGGTTTCATCCTCATGCCGCGGGTGGAGTCCGACCGGGCGGACGTGACTGCGGTGCTGGCGCCCGGTGCACCCATGGCGGAGCTGGAGCGGGTGCGCGACCGCCTGGTCGGGGCGGCGGAGGAGGTGCTGGCGAACAACGGTGGTGATGCCCTGGGCGAGGCCGTCTATGCCCGGATCCGGGGCGATCAGGTGGATGCGCGGGTGTATCTCGCCCCGCCAGAGCGACGCCCCATGAGCACCAGCGAGTATGTGCGGCGCTGGCGCGAGGCCGCCGGACCCATCCCCGGGGTGGAGTCGCTGAGCTTTGATGCCGATCGGGGGGGACCGGGGGGCGGGCCTGCCATGACCGTGCAGCTGAGCCACAGCGACGTCGACATCCTAAACCAGGCGGGGCGGACCCTCGCCGGCCGCCTCGAGGAGCTGGCGCCGGTGCGCGACGTGGACGACGGTTACCAGCCGGGTAGCCCGGAATGGAACCTGCGGCTCAACCAGAGCGGGCGCGCGCTGGGACTGACCGCCGACGACCTCGCGAGGGCGGTCCGCAATGCCTTCTACGGTGGCGAGTCGTTCAAGCTCCTGCGCGGGGGCAACGAGGTAACCGTGCGGGTGCGTTTGCCGCGGGAGCAGGCCGACAGCGAGGCGGCCATCGCCGGTTTCCTGGTACCGACGGCGGGGGGCGTGCGTGTTCCCCTGGGCGAGGTGGCGGAGATCGAGCGCGGCCGCTCGCTGACCCGGATCCGGCGCGAGGATGGACGGCGCATGCTCCCGGTGACCGCGGACGTGGTGCCCATCGAGCAGACCAACCGAATCCTGGGCGTGGTGCGCGGTGAGCTGCTGCCGCAGCTGGCCGAGGACTTCCCCGGCCTTTCGTACGACTTCGGTGGCCGCCAGGAGAGCATGCGCGACGCCATCAACAGCTTCTTCCGGACGGTCACCCTGGCACTGTTCGGCATCTATGCGCTGCTGGCGCTGCCCTTCCGCAGCTACGTGCAGCCGGTGATCGTCATGCTCGCCATCCCCTTCGGCATCGTCGGGGCCATCCTCGGCCACCTGATCATGGGCTACAGCCTGAGTGTGATCAGCATCATGGGGATCATCGCCCTCGGCGGGGTGGTGGTGAACGGCTCCCTGGTGATGATCGACTATGCCAACGCCCGCCTTGCCGAGGGGTTCTCCCCCCGCGATGCGGTCCATGCCGCCGGCGTGCGCCGTTTCCGGCCGATCATGCTCACCACCCTGACCACCTTCGGCGGGCTGGCCCCGATGATCTTCGAGACCTCCGTGCAGGCCCGGTTCATGATCCCGATGGCCATCTCCCTGGGCTATGGGATCATGTTCTCCTCGGCCATCCTGCTGGTGATCATTCCCTGCCTGTACCTGGCGGTGGACGACGTGGTCCGGCTGCTCGGGTTTCGTCGGCTGCCCCCTCGTGGGGCGTTCCCGGAACCTCGTACGCCTGAAACATGAACGGAGCTCATCGCATCGATGAGGCCGAGCGGATGGGAGGCTTGGATTAGTTTCTGTTAGTAACTGAAATAGAAGGGAGAATCAGAGTAGGATAGAAACCGTGCCGTGAAACCGGCGGTGGGAGTTTGTATGATGCGAGTTCTTCGCAGCGCAACATGAATCGGATCGAATGACCGAAACTGCCCGCATTCGAGAGATCCCCTACAACTACACCTCGTTCTCTGACCGCGAGATCGTCCTGCGCTACCTGGGCGAGGACGCCTGGGACACCCTCAACGAGCTGCGCGGCAGCCGCCGCACCGGCATCTCCGCACGCATGCTCTTCGAGGTGCTCGGTGACTTATGGGTGGTCAAGCGCAACCCCTACATCCAGGACGATCTGCTGGACAACGCCAAGCGCCGCAAGGCCCTGATCGAGGCCATGGACCACCGCCTCGACGAGATCGTCGCCCGGGCCGAGGGCAACGAAAAGGCGCTGGCGCTCGCGGGGCAGGCCCGTGCCGCCGTGCGGGAGTTCGAGCAGTGGTTCCCGGATCTGCGGCGCAGGCGCGAGCGCGCCCGCCGCGCGTTCGCCTGCCATACCCGCGAGGACAATATCCTCTTCGACGGGCTCTCCCGGGTTTCCCACCAGACCGACGCCACCGACTGGCGGGTGGAGGTGCCCTTCGTGGTGCTCTGCCCGGACACCGAGGCGGAGATGGCGGCGCTGGTGAAGACTGCCGTGGAGCTGGGCCTGGTGATCATCCCCCGCGGTGGGGGCACCGGCTATACCGGCGGGGCGGTGCCCATGCACGAGGACTGCGTGGTCATCAACACCGAGAAGCTGGAGGGCCTGGGGCCGGTGGAGCGGAGAATGCTCCCGGGCCTGGATCGTGAGGTCGCCACGGTGCGCGCCGAGGCGGGCGTGGTCACCCGCCGGGTCTCGGATCTGGCCCAGAGGCACGGCTACGTCTTCGCGGTGGACCCCACCTCCCAGGACGCCTCCACCATCGGCGGCAACGTCGCCATGAATGCCGGCGGTAAGAAGGCCGTGCTCTGGGGGACGGCCCTGGACAACCTGGCGGCCTGGCGCATGGTTACCCCCGATGCGGAGTGGCTGGACGTGGAGCGCCTGGACCACAACCTGGGCAAGATCCACGATCAAGAGACCGTGCGCTTCCGGGTGACCCGCTATGGGGCCGACGGCGAGACCCCCAAAGGCGAGCCCGAGGTGATCGCCTTCCCCGGCTCGACCTTCCGTAAGGTGGGGCTCGGTAAGGACGTCACCGACAAGTTCCTGAACGGCGTGCCGGGCGTGCAGAAGGAGGGCTGCGACGGGCTGATCACCTCCGCGACCTTCGTCCTCCATGTCATGCCTGAGCACATGCGCACGGTTTGCCTGGAGTTCTACGGCACCGACCTCCACGAGGCCGTGCCCGCCATCGTGGAGATCGTCGACGACCTGCAGGCGGATGACTCCGTCAAGCTCGCCGGCCTCGAGCATCTGGACGAGCGCTACGTTCGTGCCGTCGGCTATGCCCCCAAAGGGGCGAGGGGCGAGAAGCCCAAGATGGTGCTGGTCGCGGACCTCGCGTCCGACGACGAGGATGCCTGCGCCGCCGCAGCCTCGCGGATGGTGCGTATGGCCAACCAGCGCAATGCCGACGGCTTTATCGCCGTCTCCGCCGAGGCGCGCAAGACCTTCTGGGCGGACCGCTCCCGCACCGCGGCGATCGCTGCCCATACCAACGCCTTCAAGATCAACGAGGATGTGGTGATCCCCCTCGATAAGCTCGCCGAGTACAGCGAGGGGATCGAGCGGATCAACATCGTCCAGTCCCTGAAGAACAAGCTCCGCCTGCTCGATGAGCTGCGTGAGCACCTGGCCGGGCCGCTGCCCGAGCTCAAGCGCCGCCCCGACTACCTCGACCGCGAGCACTACGAGGATTCCCAGGAAGGGGGGTCCATCCTCCAGCAGAAGTGCACCGCGGCCATCGAGCACCTGAACGCCGTGGGGGATCGCTGGCGGGCCATCCTCGACAACATGGACGGGGACCCGGTGGCCCTGGAAGCGCTATTGGATGACGCCGCCCGGGCCGATCGGCGCGAGGGCGATACCATCGCGAATCTGCTGTTGCGGCGGAGCCTGCGCATCTCCTACCGCCGGGAGGTGGAGGAGCGGCTGAAGGAGATCTTCGACGGCCGCGACCTCGAGCCCGTACGCCGTAAGATCGACGCCATCCACCAGGACGTGCTCTCCAGCCGGCTGTTCGTCGCCCTACACATGCATGCCGGCGATGGAAACGTGCACACCAACATCCCGGTGAACTCCAACGATTACGCCATGATGCGCGAGGCCGACCACATCGTGGATCAGGTGATGGCACTGGCCGGGCGGCTGAATGGCGTGATCTCCGGCGAGCACGGCATCGGCATCACCAAGATGCAGTACCTCGACCCGGCCGTTACCGAGCGCTTCGCCGCCTACAAGCGGGAGGTGGATCCACAGGGCTGGTTCAACCGCGGCAAGCTCCTGGAGGGCTCGGGCCTGTCCGACGCCTACACGCCTTCGCTGCGGCTGCTCCAGCAGGAGGCGCTGATACTTGAGGCCAGCGAGCTCGGCGAGCTCAACGACGACATCAAGGACTGTCTGCGCTGCGGCAAGTGCAAGCCCGTGTGCACCACTCACATCCCGCGGGCGAACCTCTTGTATAACCCGCGCAACAAGATCCTCGCCACGGGGCTGATGATCGAGGCGGTGCTCTACGAGGAGCAGACCCGGCGCGGGATCTCGCTGCACCACTGGGAGGAAATGAACGATGTGGCCGACCACTGCACGGTCTGCCATCGCTGCGTCACCCCCTGCCCGGTGAACATCGACTTCGGCGACGTCACCGTGAAGATGCGCGGTATCCTCAAGGGCAAGGGTCAGCGCCGCTCCAGCCCGCAGACGGCGGCGTCCATGGCGTTCTTGAACGTCAAGGACGCGCGCACTATCAACGTCATGCGCAAGGGCATGATCCAGTGGGGCTACGGCGCCCAGCGCCTCGCCCATCACGTTGCCCGCCGCGCCGGGCTCGCGGGCAGTGGCGGCGAGCGCCCGGACGCCGAGCCGAAAAAGCGCCCAAAGCACACCCGGGATCTCTCCAACGTCCCTGCCCAGGTGGTGCACTTCGTCAAGAAGCCCATGCCGGGTAAGCTCCCCTCGCGCACCACCCGCGCCATGCTCGGGCTCGAGGACGACAAGACCGTACCCATCATCCGCGACCCGGCAACCGTCACCGAGGACTCGGATGCGGTGTTCTACTTCCCGGGTTGTGGCTCCGAGCGGTTGTTCAGCCAGATCGGCCTGGCCACCATGGCCATGCTGTTTGAGGCCGGCGCCCAGACCGTGCTGCCGCCGGGGTATCTGTGCTGCGGCTACCCGCAGACCTCCAACGGCGACCTGGACAAGGGCCAGCAGATCACCACGGAGAATCGGGTGCTCTTCCACCGGCTGGCGAACACGCTGAACTATATGGACATCAAGACGGTGATCGTCTCCTGCGGCACCTGCATGGATCAGCTCCTGAAGTACCAGTTCGAGCAGATCTTCCCCGGTTGCCGGCTGCTCGACATCCACGAGTACCTGCTGGAGAAGGGCTATCAGCTCGATGGCGTCGACGGGGTGCAGTACATGTACCACGATCCCTGCCACACGCCGATGAAGACCCACGACGCCCAGAAGACCGCCAGCACGCTCATGGGCAAGGAGGTACCGCTCAACGACCGCTGCTGCGGCGAGGCCGGCACCTTCGCGGTGAGCCGTCCGGATATCGCCAGCCAGGTGCGCTTCCGCAAGGAGGAGGAGTACAACAGGGCGCTCGAGGAGCTCACCGGTGCGCCCACGGCCGAGAAGGGCAAAGTGAAGATGCTCACCTCCTGCCCGGCCTGCCTGCAGGGGCTCTCGCGTTACGAGGAAGATACCGGCGTGGAGGCCGATTACATCGTCATCGAGATGGCCAACCACATCCTCGGCGAGGGCTGGCAGGAGCGGTTCATCGAGCGCGCCCAGGCGGGCGGCATCGAGAAGGTGCTGCTGTAGCGTGCCCGCGGGTGGCGGCCTCAGCGGGCCGTCACGCGGTGCCGCAGCGCCTCCAGGTAGCTGCGGATCCGGGCGGCGTTTGTGCCGACGTCGCTGGTGCCGATCCGGGAGGCAGAGCGCATGTCCACGCGCACGCTGTTGCCGGTGTCACGAAGGCGGATGACCACGTCGTCGCGAAAACCGAACCAGAACGTGGTGGCCGTGGCCTCGATGGCATCGTCGGTAACCGCCGCGAGCTCCCAGCCGCGGTCGCGGACCTCCGCCACGGCGGCCTCGCGGACACGTGCCCGCGGGGCATTGAGTCGTAGGGGATCAATCCCGGGATAGGCCTGCCGCTGCAGCCGTGCCGTCCGGCCGCCCGGATAGCTCACGGCATTGGGGGCCTTGTCCCGGGCGGTGGCCAGGGCGCGGAAGGCCGGCGGATCGGCGGTATCCGTGGTGATGTCATGGATGGGCGGCACGCTCTGGGCGCGCTGCCAGTGAAGATAGGGCGTGACCACGAGGGCGATAGCGCCCAGGATTACCAGGCCGCCGACCAGGGCGGGGCGCAGGCGCCTGCCCCATACGGCGACGATCAGGGTGATCAGCCCCAGGCCGACGGCGGTTATGGCGCCGTAGGTGCCATAGCGGAGGGCCTCGAAAGCCGTCCCCAGGGAGGCGAAGTCGAATCGATAGGCCGGTCCCGCCGCCCCCATCAACAGCGCGCTCAGCACGAATGCCGCAAGGGCAAGGGCCGCCATTGCGCCCGACAGCCGATGCGGGCGTGTTTCCTTGTTCATGTCACCGTCTCGTTGTCATCGCCTGTCTCCTGGCAGGATACTGTGCCCTAGAGGGCATTCTCGGGCCAGGCGTATCGTCCTCGACGGAGCGGGCGATCGGCGGTCTGGGCGTGAAGCCGCGATTCTTGGGGAGGGTTACGAGATGAGCCGGTCTATCGACTATTACTTCTTCATGATCTCGCCATTCGCTTATCTGGGTAGCCGCGAGCTCGAACGCATCGCCGGAGTCCACGCAGCGCGGGTGAACGTCAAACCGGTGAAGGTGCAGACGGTATTCCAGGAGACGGGCGGGGTGCCGCCGGCGCAGCGAGCCAAGCCGCGCCAGGACTACCGTTTCATCGAGTTGGAGCGTTGGTCCCGAGAGCGCGGTCTGCCGATCACCCTCGAGCCGAAATACTTCCCCGTGAACGACGACCTGGCGGCGGGGGCCGTCCATGCGGCGAATGCCACGGGTGGGGATCCGCTCGCCTTGGCGCATGCCCTGCTTGCCGCGTGCTGGGCCGGGGAAAGGGATGTGAGCGACCCGCCTACGGTCCGGGAAATCGCCGAGGCTACCGGGCATGACGGGGCGCAGCTGATGGATGCGGCCACCGGCGAGGCCGCACAGCAGGCGTTCCAGACAACGACCCGCGAGGCAATCGACCGTGGCGTCTTCGGCTCCCCGTGGTACATCGTCGAGGGTGAACCGTTTTGGGGCCAGGACCGCCTTGACTTCGTCGAGCGCAAACTGGCTCAAGGATGAGCCTGGGCTTGTCATCGTTTGTTCACAGAACCTGTGGATAACTCTGTGAACAAACCGTAGAGACGATCCCTAATCCCGCGTCGAGAAAGGCCTGCCGTTGGATTGGCCACGGAATGGACACCGACATCGCTATCAATAAAAACAGAGGGTTATGTTTTCTCCGAATGTTTTCTTGACGGCGGGCGGTGTTGCGATGCACCAGCGCACCTGGCTGCAGTGGCTTGTGCATAAAATGCCGCGCCGGTCTTGACAAGGACGTCGTCAAGGCCGGGAGAGACGGGGTTCACGGCGTGTCGGCCGAAGTCCGCCCCTGCGTCGCCACGGCAATCTCAATCCGGGTTACTGATGATGCGCCCTACCACCCGGACCGTGCCGTCCTCTTCGGCCGTCACCGCAAGTGCTTCACCGGAGCGAGGATACACCCCCGTCAGGGCGGTAATGTTCACCTGGTGTGTGACCAGTAGCACCATCCGTCCCGGCGGTAAGTGGGCCAGATACTCCCGTGCCCGGCGGGTCTGTTCCTCGGCGCGGCTACGGTCGCGGAAAAACGAGGTCAATGGTGGGAACTCCTGGACAGGGGCAAGCCCCAGTTCCCTGGCCGTTTCCCGGCAGCGGCACCACTGGCTGGTCAGTATGCGATCGACACGGATGCCGTTGTCGCGAAAGGCCGCGCCGATGGCGCGGGCCTGGGCGCGGCCGCGGTCATCGAGGTTGCGCTGGGTGGAGCAGTCCCCCAACTCGAAGTCGGCGGGATCACCGGTGCCCGGTGCGATGGCATGGCGCATCACGGCGACAACCCCAGGCTCGCGCAGGGCCGCCCAGGCGTCACCAGTGCTCGCCGCCTCACTTTTGGCACTGGCGATCAATGCCAGGGTGGCCATCAATGCCAGCACCTTTGCCAACAACAGTTTGCGAGGCTGTCGCTGCAGCATCAACGTCTCCCCGGGGATGAGCGACATCATTGTCCGAGTGCCGCCGTCTCGGTAGCGAGGCCGGCCCTCCCCTGAAGACCCTCCTTACTCATTGTAGGCCGCGCGGTCCCTTGTTGCGTTATGCGCACAGGCGGTTGAACCGGCGTGAACGGTGCAGTACCGGCCGTCGGGGGGAGTGCCGGAAAGCCGGCGGGATTACCGAGTAACTTTCCTACACTGAAAGATAGATACGGCCGAGGATTGCACTAGTGTGTGGTAAGGGCTGTGGAGTGACGGCATATCGGAGAGGCCGGAAGGCGTGGTGTGGCGGGGCGGCGCTTTCGCTCATTACGGCGCTGCTGGTGTCCGGGTGCGCGAGCGTGCCACGTTCCCCGGTGGAAACGGGGCAGGACCGGCCTGCTGCGTGCGCGGCACTATTCGAGCGTGCGGATCAAGAAGTCGCACTGGCCGGAGTGCGGGACGCCGCAAGCGAGCGTATCGAGGGGTTTCCCTGGCTCCGTGTCAACCGTCCCCTCGCTTCTTTTCGGGAGGAGACCGACACGGAACCGCGGTTCGCGGCCTGGCTGGCGCGTCTCTCCCGCCTTGATGCGGTAGCCCGGGAACATGAGCTCGCCAATCTGCCGCCGGTCTCGCGCCAGCGCCTTTCCGCCCATTGGGCGCCGGCGGCGGAGTCCTCCGGCCTGCCGCCTGAGCTTACCGATGCCCTGGATCATTGCCGCCCGATCCTCAACGAGCGGCTTCGCGCCGACGGCCAGGCCCGGGCGCGCCTGCGCGAGGCCGCTACAGTGCCGGATGCGTACGCGGGCTGGATGCGGGTGGCCGGCCTCTATCCCCTGGCCCGACTGCTGGCGCGGCCGCGGGTCCGGGCGCTACACCAGCGCCTCGAGGCGTTGCTGCAGGCGGGGCCGGACGACGAGCTGCTGCGGGAGTATGCCGCGCCGTTGCCGAACCGGTTCGACGGGGCGGGCCAAGCGATGGTCCACGCGCTCCCCCGCGACGCCCTCGGCATCCCCGCCCCGACCAAGGGGCAGCGACGCAGGCTCCTGGCTGCCCACGCGCCGGCCTGGGCGGTGGAAACCACCAGTGGGGCGGACCGCCCCGGCACGGTGCGCCTGGAGGATGGTGCCCGTCCCTGGGTGGACATGTCCCAGCCCGTCGAGTACCGCCACTTCTCGTGGACGCGGTTCCACGGTGAGGTCCTGCCCCAGCTCAACTACACCCTGTGGTTCCCGCGGCGCGCGCCCAAGGGTGCGTTCGACATCTACGCCGGTCCCCTGGATGCGGTGACCTTGCGGGTTACCCTGGCACCGGACGGCGACGTGCTCGCCTATGACAGCATCCATGCTTGCGGCTGCTACTACACCCTCCTGCCGGGGCCGGGCTGGCGGGCGGTGGATCATCTGCCGCCCACCGAGGAGCCGGTCTTTGCGCCCCAGCCTGCGCCGCGGCCTGGCCCCGGGGAGCGTGTTCGCGTGGCCCTGGAACATGGCCGCCATTACTTCCTCGGTGCCCGGACGGTGGACGCCCGCGGTGAGGGGCGCGTGACGCTGACGCCCATGCCCGAGGACCGCCTGCGCTCGCTACCGATGCCCGACGGTGGGAACGCCAGCCTGTACGACGAGGACGGGTTGATTCCGGAGTCGGTTCGGCCGGAACGCCTCCTGCTCTGGCCCCTGGGTGTGCCGAGCGCCGGCGCGATGCGCCAGCGCGGCCACCACGCCATCGCCTTCATCGGCCGCCGCCACTTCGACGATCCCTACCTCCTGGAGGGCCTGTTACGGCCGACGGGACGGTAGTCGGAATCCCACCAAACCGTCGAGAATCGCTTGTGCGGCCGGTTGCCGGCATTCAGTCTTCTGCTGCGGTTACGCGTCTACATATCGATTATAAGGACACTATGAAGCTCAGGATCGCCGCGTTCGTTATCGTTTTGTTGTTGCTCCGTCCGGCAGGGGCGGTGCACGGGGCCCCAGGGCCCTCCATCGGGCTGGCTCTTGGCTCCGGCGGTGCCGGGGGCCTCGCGCATATTGCCGTGCTGCAGGCGTTTGACGATCTCGGGGTGAAACCGGATCGGATCGCCGGCACCAGTATCGGCGCCGTGATGGGGGCACTCTATGCCGGGGGCATGAGCGCGCAGGAGATCCGTGCGGTTTTCGCGACCTATGGCGGGACGGGGTTCGAGGCCTTTTCGCGGCTGCTCGATCCCAGCGCAGAGCTTACGTTGGGCGACCTCCTTCGGGTCGACATCGCGGATGGTGGCTTGATTGAGTCCAGCGGGTTCCTGGCCTTTCTCGCCGGCAAGGTTGAGGCGCGCAAGTTCGCGGAGCTGGAAATCCCCCTCGAGGTAGTGGCCACCGACTACTGGAGCGGTGAGACCGTCGTGCTGGACAGCGGTGATCTTTTCGATGCGGTCGCCGCCAGTATGGCCGTACCCGGCCTCTTTTCGCCGGTTCCGCATGGGGACCAGCTGCTTATCGATGGGGGTACGTCCAATCCGTTGCCGTCGGATCTGCTCGATGGCCGATACGACATTGTCATCGCCGTTGATGTATCCGGTACCCGGCGCCGCGGAGGTCCGGAGGAGGGGGACGGGCTCAGTGACGTGGTGTTCAACACCTTCGAGATCATGCAGCAGTCCATCATCGCGGCGCGCAGGCGTGTCTCGGAGCCGGATATCTACCTCAAACCGGATACCGGTGGTGTCCGGCTGCTGCATTTCCATCGAATCGAGACCATCCTGGAGCAGGCGCGGCCCGCCGCCGAGCGGTTGAAGGCAGCGCTGCGCGAGGCGGGGATTGCGGAACAGCCCTCCCGCTAGGCGGGCAAGACCCTGGATGGCAGGCTGACCGCGGCGAGGCGCCGATCGGGTATCGAAGGTGTTGAGGGGAAGTCATGGCGCGGGAAGCAGCCTTTGAGGCGCATCACCGTCGGTACGAGGACTGGTTCGAGACCCATGAGCTCGCCTACATCTCCGAGCTGCTGGCACTGCGACCCTTAGTACCCTGGAAGGGGCGCGGCCTTGAGATCGGGGTCGGCAGCGCGCGCTTCGCCGCTCCGCTGGGCGTGCAAGTGGGCGTGGATCCGTCCCCGGCCATGCTCGCCTACGCCGCCGCCCGGGGCGTGCAGGCCGTTGCGGGTACCGCCGAGGAGCTGCCCTTTGTCGACGGTTGTTTCGACCACGCGCTGGTGGTGACCACCATCTGCTTCGTGGACTCGGCCGCTGCCATGATCGCGGAGGCCTATCGCGTGCTGCGCCCCGGTGCGCCGCTGGTGATCGGCTTCATCGACCGGGACAGCCCCCTTGGCCGGCGTTATGAGTTGCACCAGGAGGAGGATGTCTTCTACCGGGAGGCCACTTTCTATTCCGCCGCCGAAGTGGAGCGGCTGCTCCGCAACGGCGGTTTTCGCATCGAGCACTGGGGCCAGACCCTGGCCAGTGCGCGGGCCGATGTCCCGGCGATTGACCCCCTCCGCCCCGGCAGGGGCCGGTGCGGCTTCGTGGTGGTGGCGGCGGAGCGGCCCGCCTGAGCGGTCTTACTCCTGGATCCGCCAGCTTCCGTCGGGCTGGCGGCAGGCGGTGCCGTACACCTCTTCCGTGCCACCGCCGATCTCTGCCTCCATGGTGAACTCCCGGCAGGGGCCGGAGGAGGTCTCGTAGGTGCGCGTGGGGGTGACCGCGTACTCCGCGCCGGTGTCGGGGTTCTGCCAGGTGGAGGTCACCCCGGTACGGGTGGTCTCCAGGGTGGTGCCCACCTTCCGGCGGTCCACCTCGTCCATGGTGCGGCCGATATTGCCGCCGATGGCCGAGCCGATCATGGTGCCCGCGATGGTGGCGGCGGTCTGGCCGGTGCCGCCCCCGACCTGGTGGCCGAGCACGCCGCCGAGCACCCCGCCGATGACCATGCCGACCTGCTCGCTGGGGCCCTGATCGGTGGCGCAGCCGCCGAGGCCTATCGCCGCGGCCAGTGTGATCGCGAGTGTTGTCCTGGTGCGCATTGGGCGTCGTCCCTGTGATGGTGTGGATACTGGCAACGTAGACGGATGCGGTGACGACGTCCAGCCCCGCCGTTGCGCGCTCACCGACACGGGAGGAAAGGGCTTGCTAGGATGGTGAAAGCGGCATGGCTCGCCGCAGGGAGGAAGCCGTGAGCGAAGACAGGCAGCCGGCCCCCGGCCCCGGTGGGGGAGGGCAGCAGCAGGTCCCCACCTGGTACGTGTTCCTGTGGATGGCGGCGTTGCTGATGCTCGTCTCCTACTGGACCCAGTTCACCCCCGAGGACGGGGTGCAATCCATCGCCTACTCGGAATTCAAGGAGGCGGTGGTAGCCGGGGAGGTGGCCGAGGTGACCCTGCGTGGTGAGGAGGTCCGCGGTCGTTTCACCGAGCGGGGCGCGCGCACTCGCGGCGGTGAGCAGGCCGTGGAGCGTTTCCGCACGATTCGTCCCGAGCTGGAGGACCGGGCCCTGCTCGACCTGCTCGAGGAGCATGCGGTGACCATCCGCGCGGAGAGCCAGCAACTGGCGTGGTGGCAGCAGCTGATCATCAATGTCCTGCCGTGGCTGTTGCTGCTCGCCTTCTTCTTCTGGCTCTGGTACTTCGCCCAGCGCCGGGTGATGGGTGGCGGCGCGGGGGGTATGTTCCAGTTCGGTCGCTCGAAGGCGCGGCGGTTCCGCGAGGAGCACCCCTCGGTGACCATGGATGACGTCGCTGGCGTGGAGACCGCCAAGCGCGATCTCCGCGAGATCGTCGACTTCCTCAAGCACCCGGGGAAGTACCAGGCCCTGGGGGCGAAGATGCCCAAGGGCGTGCTCATGGTCGGGCCACCGGGCACCGGCAAGACCCTGCTCGCCCGCGCCGTCGCCGGCGAGGCAGGGGTGCCGTTCTACAGCATCAGCGGCTCGGAGTTCATCGAGATGTTCGTCGGCGTCGGCGCCGCCCGTGTGCGGGATATGTTCCAGAATGCCCGCAGCGAGGCGCCGTCGCTGATCTTCATCGACGAGCTCGACTCCATCGGCCGGGCCCGGGGCACCGGCCTGGGCGGCGGCCACGACGAGCGCGAGCAGACCCTCAACCAGATCCTCGCCGAGATGGACGGCTTCGAGCCCCACGAGAAGGTCGTGGTCCTGGCCGCCACCAACCGCCCCGATGTGCTGGATGCGGCGCTGCTGCGACCGGGGCGCTTCGACCGCAAGGTGATGCTGGAGCGGCCCCATAAGGAGGCACGCAAGGCGATCCTCGAGGTGCACGCGCGCAACGTACCGCTGGCCGAGGACGTGGACCTGGGGCATCTCGCCGAGCGGACCACCGGCTTCTCGGGGGCCGACCTGGAGAACCTGATCAACGAGGCCGCGCTCATCGCCGCGCGCCAGGGGCGCGAGGAGGTGGACGCGGAGATCCTGGACACCGCCCGGGACAACCTGGTCCTCGGTGAGCGCCGCGACTATACGCTGAGCGATGAGGAGAAGCGCATGGTCGCCTACCATGAGTGCGGCCACGCGCTGACCGCCTTCTACCTCACCCATACCGACCCCCTGGAGAAGGTTACGGTGGTGCCCCGCGGCCGTGCCCTGGGACTGACCGAGCAGACGCCGCGGGAGGAGCGCTACAACCTCAACGAGAGCTATCTCCGCGACCGCATCTCGGTGATGCTCGGTGGCCGGGTCTCGGAGCGGCTGGTCTTCGGCGAGGTCAGCAGCGGCGCCCAGCAGGACCTCAAGGAGGCCACCCAGCTGGCCCGCCGCATGGTGGCGCAGTGGGGGATGAGCGAGAAGGTGGGGCCCGTAGGCCTGAATGTCGGCGAGGAGCACGTCTTTCTCGGGCGGGAGATGGCCCAACCCCGGGACCACAGCGAGCGCTTGGCGGAGCTCGTGGATGAGGAGGTGCGGCGCGTGCTGCAGGAGGCAGAGCGCCGCACCGAGGAGCTGCTCACCGAGCACCGGGACGGCCTCGACCGGTTGGCGACGGCGGTGCTGGAGCGCGAGACGCTTGATGCCGATGAGATCGGGGAGGTCCTGGAGAGCGCGGGCGACGCCGGCGTTGCCGCCCGCGGGAGGTAGGGCCTGCGGGGTAGGCAGGCGCCGGAGCGCCGCCTATGCTTGGGGAACCACCCAGGCGGAAGGGGTGTGGAAGCGCCCCCACACGGAGGTTGTCATGTCCCGCTGGTTCCTGCCCGGCATTGCCGGTACCGCCTTCCTGTTTGCCTGCAATGGCGACAGCGACCTGCCACCGCTCAACGAGCGACCCCAGTTCCTCGACGATGAGGTCGTCCAGGCCCGCCACGACGGTGACGGCGACGACCTGCTGACCGCCGGTCTCGGTGCATCAGGTCTGGCCAGCGCCGAGGCCCCCGGCTTCGCCGATCCTGTCGCGCCCACCACCGCCGAGCTCCGGCGCCTGGCCATATACAACAACTACCGTGCCCTAGTGGATACCGCGCCGGGCGGGGGTTACGGCGAGTTCTTCGGGCCGTCAGTCGGCGTCGATGGCGAGGGGCTCGTCCCCGGCGACGAATACCTGGCCTACGCGCGCTACGACGAGGGCCCGCCGGTAACCATGATGGTCCAGGTCCCCGACGCCTTCGACCCGGATCGGGCGTGCATGGTCACCGCCCCCTCGTCGGGCTCCCGCGGCATCTACGGGGCCATTGGCACCGCCGGGGAGTGGGGGCTGAAGCGCGGCTGCGCGGTGGTCTACACCGACAAGGGCACCGGAACCGGGGCCCATAATCTGGCACGGGATACGGTGCAGCGCCTCGACGGGCGGCTGGCCGATGCGGCGGAGGCGGGCGATGAGGCCCAGTTCCGTGCCCCGTTGGGGGATTCGGAGCGTGCCGCCTTCAATGAGGCGTGGCCCCACCGGTTCGCGTTCAAGCACGCCCACTCGGAGGTCAACCCCGAGGCGGACTGGGGGCGCCATGTTCTGGATTCCATCCGGTTCGGCCTGTTCGTGCTCAATGAGCGCTACGGCGAGACCGACGCCCTGGGCCGGGCCCGCCGCAGCATCACCGCTGACGACGTGCTGGTCATCGCCTCCAGCGTTTCCAACGGCGGCGGTGCCTCGGTCCGCGCGGCGGAGCAGGATGAGGAAGGCCTGATCGACGGCGTTGCCGTCTCCGAGCCCAACGTGAACCCAATGGTGGACGATGGCTTTGTCATCCAGCAGGGGGATGAGCCCCCCATCAGCGGCCACAGCCGCAGCCTGCTCGACTATACCAGCGCCCTGGCGCTGTACCAGGGCTGTGCCAACATTGCCCCCGGTGTCCGCGATGCGGCCCCGATGAACGCCACCTTCAACGATTTCGACGTGGCCGAGAATATCTGCAGCGCCCTCGCCGCCAAGGGACTGGTCAGCGGCGACAATACCGCCAGCCGTTCCGCCGATGCCCAGCGGATCCTCAACGAGGAATTCTCGATACAGCCGGAGCAGAACCTGCTGGCGCCCCTGCATTTCGGGCTCGGCGTCGCCCCAGGCATCTCGGTGACTTACGCCAATGCCTACGGGCGCTTCCCGGTCACCGACCGGCTCTGCGAGGTCTCCATGGCGGCGACAGCAGAGGACGGGGCACCGGCGCCGCTGGCGGAGGCCGCCGAGGCGGCCCTGTTCGCCACCAGCAACGGGATCCCGCCGACCGCGGGGGTGGCGCTCATCCACGACGCGGCGGCGGCTGGCCCCACGGCCCTACCGCAGGCCACCTCCACCTCCAGCGGCCTGCCCGATCATGGGCTTGACGCGCTGCTCTGTCTTCGGCGCCTGGCCGCCGATCAGGATCCGGCCAGCGGCGCGCCGCTGGGCGGGGAGGCGGCAACCCAGGCGACGCGCATCGCCGAGGGTGTGGAGGCGGTCCGTGCCGGCGGCGACCTCCAGGGCAAGCCCGCGGTGTTCGTCACCGGTCGAGCCGACGCCATCCTACCCATCAACCACACCTCGCGCCCGTACTTCGCCCTCAATCGCCGCATCGAGGGAGCGGACAGTGGCCTGCGTTACTATGAGATCCTCAACGCGCACCACCTGGACGTGCTCAACGGCTTCCCGGCCGTCGCGGAGCGGTATGTCCCGCTCCACCACTATTTCTTCCAGGCCCTGGACCTGGTGTACGACCACCTGCGCGAAGGGGATCCCCTTCCGCCCAGCCAGGTGGTGCGCACGCTGCCTCGCGGCGAGGACGCGCCGGCGTTGAGCGAAGAAAATGTGCCGGCGATTGCCGACGAGCCTGCGGGCAGCGAGCGCATCGTATTCTCCGATGGTGTGTTGCGCATTCCGGAGTAGGCTGTTTTCGGTATGCGCGTGACGAGACAACTTATATGAAACACGCCAGGGTCGAGATCCACTACTGCACGGGTTGTCGGTGGTTGCTGCGGGCGGCATGGATGGCCCAGGAGCTGCTGACCACGTTCGAGGACGAGATCGGCGGGCTCACCTTGTGTCCCGGCTCGGGCGGCGTCTTCGAGGTGATCGTTGAGGGGGAGCGGATCTGGTCGCGCAAGGAGCAGGGCCGTTTCCCGGAGATCACCGAGCTCAAGCAGCTCGTCCGTGACCGTATCGCCCCGGAGCGACCCCTCGGTCATGCAGACCGCAAGGGGGCCGGCTGACATCGTAATTACCCCAGGCGCGTGTAATCGCCAAGGCACGATTTGTGCATTGCGTCACTCGGTGCCATAGGGGGATAACGGCATGATTCAGCTGGATCGAGAGATGACGGACCTGGCGATGAAGCTGCGGCGGTGTCTGCGTCGGGAGGGGGAGTCCACGCCGCCGTTGAGTGATCCGGAGCTGGTACCTACCCTGCTCGAGCAGGCGCGTCCGTTGCAGGATGGGGAGGTCCAGCAGCTCGCCCGGGCACTGGAACGTCGTTTGCTCGACCAAGGCGGGGAACAGCGAGAGACGTCGTCGGTGGAGCAGGCGGAGCGGGATCGGGGGTCGATGCGGCGCTATCGTGGGGCGCTCGTCGAGGAAGCCCACGGATCGGATGGAGGGTCCCGACATACCGGCCGAACGACTGCCCGCCCGGCCCGTCGGTTGGTTTACCGGGGGCAGCGGGTTCGTTGACGCCCTGCGGTTGTGCGCCGGGTGTGCGTCGCTGGTGCAACCGTGCACCGGCGGCACCCGGCGGACATCACGGGAAGGTATGCACGAAAAACGACTTCACCCGGTGCTGCCAGTGCACCACCCAGTGCGGTGCACCGGCCGCGGTGCCCGCCGGCTCCAGGGTGGGGTGGCGCTTGACCGCGTCATCGACCAAGGCCTCCTGCCCCGGTTCGAGATCCACGAAGAACACGTGGCGTCCCTGCTGCAACGCGTCCTCGAAGTCACGGAACCGTTGGTTCGGGGTCTCGATACCGCGCAGCCCGCCCTCCCAGGTGAAGAAGCCGAAGGTGATGACGGCGAGGAAGATGAACGGCAGCCACCCGGCGGCGGTATCCGACCACCCCATGACGCCCGCGATGATCAGCACCAGCACCGCAAGAGCCGCCCCGATGACCGCGCCGATGAGGGTGGAGTGGACGAGGTCCCGCTTCATCAGCGCCTTGACCTGATTGAGATGGCGGTGGCTCTCCGCTTCGGCGTCGTCGAGGGTGAGGACATGACACTGGGGCGTTACGATGCCCGCCCGCTCCAGGTCCTCCTCGAGTCGCTCCAGGTCGTCCATGTCGGAGCTGATGAAGAAATAGCGCTTCATCCGCATGGCAGCCTCCCAGAAACGCAAGCAGCGCGGGGATCCACCCGCCACTGTTAATTAAAGATAGATTACCCCTGCCGCTATCGCCATGCGGGTTCGCCCGTACGCGGCCCGGTCCGTCGTCGCCGTCGGTTACGTCCGGGCCGGGATCCGGCTATCCTGTAGGTCATGCCGGGGACTACACCAACCCAACGCGTGCATCCCGGGGTGCAACGGCTGGAGGCGGGCAAGCGCCGGGTCTACGGCTTCGCCCTGGGCTTCGGGGTCATCATTGTGGTGTTGAGCTGGCTGATGCGGCATCCCGGAGATGCCTTTATCGCCTATCTCTATCCCATCTTCGCCCTGGTCCTCGCCGCCATGCTGCCGTTGCTGTGGTGGCCGCGCATGCCCCTGCGCCTGCTGGAGGGGTTGATGCTGGGTACCCTCGCCGCAATGGTGCTCGCCCGCCTCGCCTGGCACTTTCATTTCTCCGCGCCCATCGATGAGCAGTTGCTCGTGCTGGTGGGCGGCCACTATTGGGCCGTGGGTGCGCTGATCGTGGCGAGCTTCGTGGTGCTGGACCACAAGCGGGGACTGCTCGCCGGGACGGTCATCGTGCTCGTCTCGGCACTGATCGCCGTGGCCGGCGTCGCCGGGGAGTGGCGTGTCGGCGAGGTCTCGCAGGAGTCCACGTTCTACCTCCTGCGTGTGCATCTCTTCCTCGGCCTGCTGCTGGTGCTCACCAGCGCCGCCACGGCGATGCGCGACGAGCTGCAGAGGGCGTTGCTGCGCGCGGACATCCTGGACGAGTGGGCGAACACCGACATGCCGACAGGGCTCGCCAACCGACGTGCCGCCGATCGTTTCCTCAACCAGGAGGTGGCCGCGGCGCGCCGCTACCGTCGGCCGCTGTCGGTGCTGAGCCTGGACATCGACCACTTCAAGAAGGTCAACGATGCCTACGGTCACGGCACCGGCGATGCGGTGATCGAGGGGGTCGCCCGGCGGCTCGAGGCATCGGTACGGGAACCGGATCTGGTGGCCCGCTGGGGTGGGGAGGAGTTCCTCATCGTGGCCCCCGAGATCCCCCTCGACGACGCCAAGCGGATGGCGGAGCGGTGCCGCAGGGCCATCGAAGAGCAGCCCGTGGCGGGGGTGGAAGTTACGGTGACCATCGGCGTGGCTGAACTCCAGCCTGGCGAGGGGATCGATGCCATGCTCAGCCGGGCGGATGCGATGCTCTACGAGGGCAAGCGCACGGGCCGCAATCGCGTGGTCGGTACCGCCGCCGGAGCCGTTGCATCACCGTCGAGCTGACGGCTATCACGGCAGGAGGCAGTCTCAGCAGGGGGCTGATATGGCCTGGTCACAACGCGCCTACAGTTACTCCGAGGAGCGTGCCGACCGCTGGCTTCACAGGGCCGGAATCGCGGTGGCCCTGGCCGGCGTCATCATCCTCGTGCTGCTTGCTGCCATGCGGCGGGAGGCGGTGGTCGTGGCTGGGGCCGTGCTGTATTCGGCGGGCCTGCTCGCCATGCTGATCGCCTCCGCGCTGGCCAATCATGATCTGGCGAGCCCCGGTGCCCGCGCGCCACTGCGGCAGCGCCTCGACCATGCGGCGATCTTCGTGATGATCGCCGGCACCTACACGCCGTTTACCCTGACCGTTCTCCACGGACCCTGGGGGTGGGGATTACTGGTCTTCGTCTGGGCAGTCGCGCTGGGCGGGGCCGGGCTCAAGCTCGCCGGCCGCCTTGGCTATGGGTACTCCATCGTCCTGTACCTGCTGCTGGGCTGGAGTGTACTTCCGGCGGTCCGGCCCCTCGCGGCCGGCCTGACGGCCGCTCCCCTGGTGCTCCTGGTCGTCGGCGGCGGGCTCTATACCCTGGGCGTCGGGGTCTTCCTCTTCTCCCGGATGCCCTATCACACCGCGGTCTGGCATGGGATCGTCATGGTCGCGGCCGGTTGTCACTATGCGGCGGTGCTTACCGGTATCGTGCTCCGTCCCGCGGGGTGAGCACCGCGTCGCCCGTTCCCCGCGGACCGCTCATCGGCGAACCGATGAGTGCGCCGATGTCGTTGACCTGGATCAACTACGCTTGTTCATACTTGAGCGCACAGTGGGCGAAAACGAAAAAGGAAGATGAGAAAGGGGGCGCCTATGGACTAGGAGGAGAGGGATGATGCAGATACAGGGAACGATGGTCCATGCGGAGCAGCTGGCCTCCGGATACGCGCAGCTCCATGTAGATTGCGGCGACGGCAGCGGCCCCATTGTGGGGGTGCTGGTACCGGCGCTGGTGCTGATCCGGGATGGGATGCCGGTGCTCGGTCAGCGCGTGGAGATCAAGGCAATGGAACTGGCTGACGATCACAATTTTCCTTCCGATAGCAAGCCCGCCGGGGTCGCGGTGGGTCTCTCCGGGGTTTCTGATGGCGGCGTGTTCCCCGATGTGGGTACGGGGCGTCATCGCTACGTTTTCTGCAGAGGCGAGTCCGCTCGGGCGACGCGTCTCAGCGCACCTGTCTGACGCGCGGGCCGGCGGCGCAGCACGCGCCGCCAAGCCCCCATTTCTTGATCAACGATGCGGGTGGGCAGTCGCGAGGCGGCAGCTCACCCGTCGCAAAAAGCCATCGATGAATGGACGCAAGGCAAGGAGGTCCAGCGATGAATGAGACCCAACGCAACGAAACCATGGATATCCTCCGTCAGTGGTCGGAGCTCAACGAGCGCTTGGCACGGGAGTCCATGAACATCTTCCAGGAAACTCTGCAGGAGCCGCGCGGAATGGACCGCGAGTACCAGAAGGCGCTGAAGACGGCGCGGGAGGCGGTGGAAGAGGCCATCCGTCTGGAGCGGGAGGCCGTCGAGGCCTTCGAGAAGGGCAACGGCGACAACGAGGCCCTGAAGGAGCCGGTGCGGGCGGTGGCGACGATGACGCGAACGGGCATCGACCTGCGGGAGCGGATGTGGTCTGCCTGGTTCCAGGGCGCCGAGCAGATGCTGCCGGCCAGCGGCAGCCGTCGTGGCGGTCAGCCGTTCCCGGACCTGAGCGCGGTGTTCAGTGTCTGGCAGGACCTCGCGGATTCGGCCTCGCAGGCGATGCAGCAGGCGGGACAGTCCGCCGTCGGTTCCAGCGGTAAGGCCGAGGAGGCTTCCTCTGGCGCCGGGGAGAAGGCGACCAGCGGGCAGGCCCGTCGCACGGCCTGAGGCGGGATGCGTCGATGAGCACCACCGTACCGGTCCCCGGGGCGTGGCTCGAGGCGGAAGTGGCGCAACCGCCACGTTCCCGGGGCGTGGTGCTGTTCGCCCATGGCAGTGGCAGTAGCCGGTTCAGCCCACGAAACCAGGCCGTCGCCGCGCACCTCAACGGCGTCGGTCTGGCTACCGTCCTGCTCGATCTGCTGACCGCGGAGGAGGACGAAGAGGACCGGGTCACCCGGGCCTACCGCTTCGATATCCCGCTTCTGGCCGAGCGCCTGGTCGGGGCTGTGGATTGGGTGGCGCGATCCCCGGAGCTCGCGGACCTGCCCGTGGGTTGCTTCGGTGCCAGTACCGGGGCCGCGGCGGCGCTCATCGCCGCGGCACGCCGACCGGCGGGTGTGTCGGCGGTGGTCTCCCGGGGTGGCCGGCCGGATCTCGCCGATGCCTATCTGCCGGCGGTCAAGGCGCCGACCCTGCTGATCGTCGGCGGCAACGACCCGGAAGTCCTCGCCCTCAACCGGGACGCGGCGGAACGGATCGGGGGGCCGGTACGTGTGGAGGTGGTTGCCGGGGCCACCCATCTCTTCGAGGAGCCGGGTGCCCTCGATCAGGTGGCCCGCCTGGCCGGCGACTGGTTCCTGGACTGTGTCTCACCCGCGCGTTGACCCTCGGCGTGCGTCCCGGGGTTACGTCGCCGCCGCGCTCGGGTAGCATGTCGGTGCATACCGTGAGCGAAGGCATGGGCCGTGAAGATCTGGGTGGACGCCGACGCCTGTCCAGGGGCGATCAAGGAGATCCTTTTCCGCGCTGCGGAGCGTACCGGGGTGATGGTCACCCTTGTGGCCAACCAGCCGATGCGGGTGCCGCGCTCGCGCCATGTCCAGGCGCTGCAGGTCTCCCCCGGCTTCGATGTGGCCGACAACGAGATCGTCCGCCGCGTGGAGGCCGGTGATCTGGTAATCACCAGCGACATCCCCCTCGCCGCCGAGGTGCTCGAGCGTGGCGGCCACGTCATCACCCCGCGGGGCGAGCGCTATACCGATGCGACCATCCGGGCACGCCTGACCATGCGGGACTTCATGGAGACGTTGCGTGCCAGCGGCGTAGATACTGGCGGCCCCCCGGCGCTCAGCCAAGCCGACCGCCGGGCCTTTGCCAACCAGCTCGATCGGCTTCTCGCGGCGAGATAGGGCTATGTACGTCGCAAAACTATGGTATGCTCCGCGCCGTCGATGTCCGCCGGTCGGCATCGGGTTTTCGCGGTTTTTCCCTTCCCAGGACCTGCCCGAATTCGATTTCCACTTTTCGCCTGGACCGGACCCCGACGCCTGAATTTTGGCCGGGTGGGCAAGCCAGGAGTATTCCCCGAACAATGTCTTTCAATGATCTCGGCCTTTCTGAGCCGTTGTTGCGTGCCGTGCGTGAGCAGGGCTACGACACCCCGACCCCCATCCAGGCCCGGGGCATACCCACCATCCTCGAGGGTGGGGATGTTATGGCTGCGGCCCAGACGGGCACCGGCAAGACCGCCGGTTTCACCCTGCCGCTGCTGGAGCGCTTGATGCAGACGCGCCCCGAGCGCGGTCCGCGGCGGGTCCGCGCGCTGGTGCTCACCCCGACCCGTGAGCTCGCCGCCCAGGTCCAGGAGAGCGTGGACACCTATGGCCGGCATGTGCCCCTCAAATCCACGCCGATCTTCGGTGGCGTCTCCATGCGCCCGCAGCTGCAAGCCCTGCGCCGCGGGGTCGACATCCTCGTCGCCACCCCGGGCCGGCTGCTCGACCACCTCAATCAGGGGACCGTGGACCTCTCCTCCGTGGAGACCCTGGTGCTCGACGAGGCGGATCGCATGCTCGACATGGGCTTCCTGCCGGATATTAAGCGTGTGCTCGCGGCGCTGCCGGCGAAGCGCCAGACACTGCTGTTCTCTGCCACCTTCTCCGAGCAGATCGCCGGCATGGCCCGCGGCATGCTTCGCTCACCCACCCGCATCGAGGTGGCCCAGCGGAACACCGCGGCGGAGAGCGTCAATCAGACCGTTCATCCCGTCTCCCGCGCGGGTAAGCGCGGCCTGTTGAGCCACCTGGTCCGTGACGGCGACTGGCGGCAGGTGCTGGTGTTCACCCGCACCAAGCACGGCGCCGATCGCCTGGCGAAGCAGCTGGACCAGGACGGCCTGGCGGCATCCGCCATCCATGGCAACAAGAGCCAGGCGGCGCGTACCCGCGCGCTGGGCCAGTTCAAGCAGGGCCGCACCCGGATCCTGGTGGCGACGGATATCGCCGCACGGGGCCTGGATATCGAGCACCTTCCCCATGTGGTCAACTTCGATCTGCCCAACGTCGCCGAGGACTATGTCCACCGCATCGGCCGCACCGGCCGGGCCGGTAAGGGCGGCGAGGCGGTGTCGCTGGTCTGCGTCGACGAGCTCAAGCTCTTGAAGGGCATCGAGAAGGTGCTCGGCGGCAGTATCCGCAAGCACACCGTGGCCGGCTTCGAGCCGGATCCCTCGGAGCGCCCGGAGCCGCTGTTCAAGAAGCCCGCCGGGCGCCGGCGCCCGCCGGAGGCCGGTCAGCGCCGTCGCGGCGGTGGCCAACGTCGGGACGCGGGGGCGTCCCGGCGCGCCTGACCGCGGCGGAAGGCCCTAGACGGACAGACGGCCGGCGAGTTCCCCCGGGGGCTGCGGCCGTCCGTAGTAAAAGCCCTGCGCCTGCGTGATGCCGTTCTCGGCCAGCCATTCGGCCTGCTCGGCGGTCTCCACGCCCTCCGGGAGGATGGCCAGGTCCAGGGCACGGGCCACCGCGATGATGGCGGAGACGATGGAGCGGTCGTTGTCGTCGTCCGGTAGCCCGTCGATGAAGGTCTTGTCGATCTTCAGGGTATTCACCGGGAGCTGCTTGAGATAGGCGAGCGAGCTGTAACCGGTGCCGAAGTCGTCGATGGCGAGGCGGGTGCCGGCATCCGCCAGCCGCGCCAGGTTTTCGCGGGCGTGTTCAATATCGGCGAGGAATCCCTGCTCGGTGATCTCCAGCTCCAGCCGCTCCGGATTCAGGGCGTGCCGGGCCAGCGTGGCCATGACCTGCCCCGGGAATCCGGCGGCCTGCAGCTGCGCCGGTGCCACATTGACGCTTACCCGTGACACTGGATAACCGGCCTCGATCCACTCGGCACACTGCCGTACGGCCTCATCCAGAACCCAGTCCCCGAGGGGCACGATCAGGCCCGTTTCCTCGGCGAGGGGGATGAACTCCGCGGGGGAGAGCACGCCCCATTCCGGGTGGCGCCAGCGGACCAAGGCCTCCGCCCCGAATATCTGCCCGTCTCCAAGGGTTACCTGTGGCTGGTACCAGAGCTCCAACTGCTGCTGGTCGACCGCGACCTTGAGCGCCTCCTCCAGCTGGACCCGGCGCTGAACGCTGGCCTGAAGCTCCGCCTGGAAATACCGGACCCGGCGGCCCCCTTCCTGCTTGGCGCGATGCAGGGCGGTGGCGGCCCGGGCGAGCAGGGTGTCGGTATCCTCGCCGTCCGTGGGCGCGACAGCCACGCCGACGCTGGCGGACAGTCGCAGCACCTGATCCGCCACGGTCATGGGCTCGCGCAGGCCATCAAGTACCGCGGTGATCACCCCCGCCGTATCCCGGCTACGGTCCAGGTTCTCCAGCAGGATGAGGAACTCGTCACCGCCGCTGCGGGCGACGGTGTCGCCGGCGGCCACGGCATCCTGTAGGCGCCGCGCGGCCTGGCGCAACACCTCGTCGCCCGCCTCGGCCCCGAGGCCATCGTTAATGGCGCCGAAGCCTTCCAGATCCAGCAGCAGTACGGCCAGCCTCTCCTGGCGTCTGTCGGTGACGCTGAGGGCGTGGCCGAGCCGTTCGTGGAACAGGGCGCGATTCGGGAGCTCGGTGAGATGATCGTAATAGGTGCGGAAGGCCAGCTCCTCGCGGGTCTGGTGGGCCTCGGTGATGTCGGCGAAGACGGCGATGTAGTTCACCAGGGCGCCGGCCTCGTCGCGCACCTCGCTGATGGTCAGCCATTCCGGATAGGGCTCACCGTTCTTGCGTCGGTTCCAGATCTCCCCCTGCCAGACGCCGTTGTTATGGAGCTCGTCCCACATGCGTCGATAGAAGGCGTCGTCCTGCGCCCCGGAGTGCAGCAGCGTCGGCGTCCGTCCCCGAACCTCTTCCTCGCTGTAGCCGGTGATCCGGGTGAAGGCGCGGTTGACGGCCACGATCCGCTGTTGTGGGTCGGTGACGACGATGCCCTCGGCGCTGTGGTCGAAGACGGTCTGCGCGAGCCGTAGCTCGGCGAGCTGGCGTTGGTGCTCGGCGCGCAATCGCAGCGCCTGGATGCCATAGGCGATGTCCGTGGCCAGCTCCTCCAGGAGGGTGATCTCCGCCGGATCGAATGCACCCGCGGTGGCGGAGTAGACGTTCAAGCTTCCCAGTACCCCCGCGTCGCCGTGGATCGGTATGGCCGCCGAGGAGGCGAGGCCGTGTCGCAGGGCCCGCTGCCGCCAGGGGGCGTAGGTCCAATCCGCGGTGATATCCCGGCTTACCTGGGAGTGGCCGGTGCGGATGGCAGTGCCGCTGGGTCCCTGGCCGGTGTCGCTGTCATCCCAGGTGACCTGCAGCTCGCGGACGTAGTCCCGGGCCGAACCGGTGACCGCCACAGGACGCACTGTGCGGGCCTCATCCTGCTCGGCCCAGCCCACCCAGGCCACGGGATAGCCGCCAACCTCCGTGAGTGCTCGGCAGACATCCTCGAGCAGGTCGGATTCGTTTTGCGCGTGGACCAGGGCGGAGTTCGCCCGGCTCAGCGAGTGGAGGGCGCGGTTGATGCGTTCCGTCTCCGCCTCCGCCGCCCGGCGCTCGGTGATGTCCCGGGCCGCTGCGAAGGCGTATTCCCGGTCGTCGTAGCGCAAATGGGTGAGCCCGACCTCGACCGGGACCAGGGTGCCGTCCTTGCGGCGGTGCTCGCTTTCGAAGCGCAGGTGGCCGCACTCGGTCAGCCGTTGCCAGTGCGCCGGCCAGGCGGAAGGAGGAAAGTTGGGATCCACGTCGGAGACGTGGAGCGTGGTGAGCTCCGCCTCGCTGTAGCCGAGGGTGGTGCAGGCGGTCTGGTTGGCGTCGATGATCTGCCCGGCGGCATTGGTCTGGAAGATCGCGTCAAAGCTGTGGGCCAGTGCGTGGCGGCTCAGACGCAGTTCCCGCTCCTGTTCGCGGATGCTGGTGAGGTCGGTGACGAAGCCGTACGAACCGGTTAGCCATCCCCGGTAATCACGCAGGCCCGTGGCGTGGATGAGCACCGGGACGCGGCGTCCGCGTCGTGAGATCAAAGTGAGCTCGTAGCGTCGCGGCCCGGGTTCGCGGTGGCGGCGGCCGGGGATTCCCTTGTCGCCGATGTGCTCCCGGAAGACCCGCTGGCCTTCGTCGTCGGTGAAACTCGCCGGATGTGCACCGATGACCTCGTCGGGCTCGCAGTCGAGCATGGCCGCCATGGCGCGGTTGACCTCCACCGTGCGCCCCTCGGCATCGATGAGCCAGAACCCCTCCTGGGCATGGTCGATGAGGGTGTGCCAGTAGTTGCTCAGCGACCGGCTGCGTCGGCCCTCGTAGGCGACCAGGGCCATCAGGATGGCGGTGCTTAGGGCGACGAAGGCGATGCCCTTTCCCGTCTGCCAGCGGGTGACGGTCTCGGGATCGGGCGCCAGCCACTGGACTATCGCATCGGAGAGCAGGATCCACAGCACCCCGAAGAGTAGATAGCCACCGCCGATCACCAGGATCGCCCGTGGTGGGCCTTGGCCTTGCCACATGCTGTTCACGCCGTGCCCGCTTCCTTGTTCGGCCCATGGCAGCCCGTTGGGAAGGAAAGTCGCCGCGCGTCCCGGAGCCCCGTCCCCCATAACCGGGTGCCTTCAGGGTAGGCCGACGTGGGGGGCAGGTCCAGAGGATCGGCGCGGTCGTGTTAACGCAGCGTCAGGACCACGGCCGCGAGCACCGCCAGCAGCGCGGCCCCCGTGCCCGTCCAGGCCCCAAGGCGGTCTTCCCCGCGGTGGAGCCGGCCGGCAATGCGGTCGCGCCTTTCCCGTAACAGCCGCTGCCAGGCCCGGGACGCCGGTGGCCGCGACCACGGTAGGCGCGGCGGGACCGGGAGGAGGGCGAGGAGGTCGCCAGCGGGCAGGTGAGGACCCCATGGGCGCAGACCCTGTACACGGGCCAGGACTGCGCTGGCGACCGCGGCCAGGAGCAACGGCCAAAGGGTGCCGGACAGGCCCTTGGTGACGGATGCCCCGGTCCCTGTCGCCAGGGTCCCCCAGGTCAGCGGTGCGGCGAGGGTGAGGGCGAGCATCGCCCCCGTGGCCAGCGCCATGGCTCGGGATGGTGGCCGCGGGGTCCCGGGTGGGCGTGCACAGACCAGTAGTCGCCCCATGAGCAGCGCGGTGGCGAGCGCGCTGGCGGTCAGCAGTGTCGTCGCCCAGTCGGCCCCGGTCGGGAGCTGGGCCAGGGCATCCTTGAGCACCGCCTTGGCGGCGGCCCCGCCGGTGGCGGGCAGCCCTGCCATCACCAGCGCGGCCACGGCGAGTATCACCCGGGGCGGCCACCCGCCGCTGCGCTCCAGCCACCCCGCCGCCAGGAACAGGGTGGTCTTTACCAGCGCGTGATGGACGGCGTAGGCGATCACCGCCACCTGCAACGGGTCGGCCAGTGGGGGATACCGCCATGCCAGGCCCAGCGCGGCGGCCATCACCCCCATCTGGCTGATCGACGAGTAGGCCAGTACCGTCTTGGGCCGTCGCTGGGTGATTCCCACCAATGCGGCGGCGAGGGCACCGGTGACCCCGAGCACCACCATCGTCGTTCCGGCCTCGATCGCCATGGCCTCCGGCGGCGGGAAACGCAGCCATCCCACCAGCCCCGCCTTGATCATGGCCCCGCTCAACACGGCGCTCGCGGGCGCCGGTGCCGCGGGATGGGCCAGTGGGAGCCAAAGGTGCAGCGGTACCACACCGGCCTTGATGGCGAGCCCCGCCCAGAGGGCGGGCCAGAGCCCGGCTATGCCTCCGGCGACCCCGAGCATTCCCGCGAGCAGTGCCACCTCGCCAGCCACCGCCATGATGATGTAGACCCGCCCCGCGTGCAGCGCCTCGTCGCTGCCGGTGTGGACGACCAGGCCGTAGCTGGCCAGGCTCATCAGCGCGAAGCAGGTATAGAAGGTCACCGGGTCCATGGCGACCAGCAGCCCCAAGTTGCCCGCCAGGGTGAGGGCGAAGAAGCCGTCGAAGCGCCAGCGCTCGGCGTCCTCGCCCAGGTAGCCGCGTCCGTGCCAGGCCGCCGCTGCCCACAGCAGTGCGGTGACCACCAGTAGCGGCCGGATCGGCCCGTCCAGACGCCACTCGGTGCCCAGCAGCAGCCCGGCGGTGTGGATCCCGGTGCCTGAGGGCAGGAGCAGCGCGGCGGCCAGCGCCGGCACCACGGTCACCACCAGAGTGCGCGCTGCCAGCGGCCGCGTGGCCGGAATCGCGGCAAGCACTGCCCAAAGCAGGGGAACGGCGGGGATAGCAAGGAACAGCGCCTGCAGGAGTAGCCCACGGATCATTGGCGGTAGATCCTCGTGGCGACCAGATCCGCCCAGGCCAGTGGGCTGACGTCGCTGCCGGCCAGCACACCGACCCCCAGCGCACCGAGGGCGGTGAAGACCGGGGGCAGGAGCAGAGTCCAGCGGGTCTCGAGCGCGCCGGCGCGGCCCTCATCGTGCCAGTGTCCCGGGACGGGCTCGCGGAACCAGGCCCGATAGAGCAGCGGCAGGAAGTACACGGCATTGAGGGCACTGCTTGCCGCCAGCACCGCGATGACCCAACCCATGCCCGCCTCCAGGGCACCGAGGCCCAAATACCACTTGGTGACGAAGCCCGCGAGCGGGGGGGTGCCGATCATCCCCAGTGCCCCTACGGTGAACGCGGCCATGGTCAGCGGCATACGACGCCCCACGCCGTCCATTTCATGGACGTGATGGATGCCCAGGGTCTCTGCCAGGTTGCCGGCGCCGAAGAACAGCGTGATCTTCATCAGGCCCTGGTGGATGATGTGGACGATGCCGCCGACCAGGGCCAGCGGTCCCGCCATCGCCACCCCGAGGGCGATATAGGCCACCTGGCTGACGGTGGAATAGGCCAGCCGTTTCTTGAGCTCGCCCTGGCGCAGGGCCGCGATCGAGCCCCAGAGGATGGTTACCGAGGCCACTACGGCCAGCCCCGGCAGCAGGCCCAGTGCGGCGGCGTTGCCCACCCCGTAGACATCATGGACCACGCGTACGACGCCGAAGGCGCCGGCCTTGACCACCGCCACCGCGTGGAGCAGGGCGCTCACCGGTGCCGGGGCCACCATGGCCTGGGGCAGCCAGCCGTGCAGCGGCACCAGGGCGGCCTTGACGCCGACCCCGGCGATCATCAACCAGAACGTGCCGAAGGCCGCGGTGGTGGCCAGCGCGTCCACCGCCGGCCCCGGGCCCGCCGCGAAATCCGCCGGACCCGCCAGGGTCTCGAACCACACGATCCCTAGCAGCAGCAGGGCCCCGCCGCCGAGGGTATAGCGGAGGTAGGCGGCACCGGCGCGGCGGGACTCGGCGGTGCCGCGGTGGATGACCAGCGGGTAGGTGGCAAGCGAAAGCAGCTCATAGAAAAAGAAAAAGGTCAGCAGGTTGCCCGCCAGGGCGATCCCGGCGGTGGCGGCGACACAGAGGCTGAAGAAGCCGAAGAAGCGGCTGCGGTTGGGTGAGCCCTCCAGATAGCCGATGGCGTAGATGGTGGTGAACAGCCATAGCAGCGAGGACAGCGAAAGAAAGAGCAGCGCCAGGGCGTCTACCCGCAGGACCAACTCGCGACCGGGCAGCCAGGGCAGGGCCGCCTCCAGCCGGGCGCCGTCGGCGACGAGCACCAACATCCCCACCACCAGGGCCAGCTTGAGCAGGGCCGCCCCCAGGTTCACCCGGGTACGCAGCCGCCGGTGATCCTCCGAGAGGGGAAAGATCAATAACATGGCCGCCAGCGGGATGGTGACGGCGAGGGTAGGCAGGGCGGCGGTCACGGCCCGTCCCCCGCCATCAGCCCTGGCAGCCAGGGCACGGCCACACCCAGGGCCGTGACCGCCAGCGCCAGGCCCAGGGCGGAGTATTGCATCAGCCGGCCCGGCGGGACGCCGGCCATGCCGCCGGGTCGAGGATCGAGGGCCGGCTGGAGGATGCGGTAGAGATAGGCCGCCGCGAGCAGCCCGCCGCCGGCGAGCACCAATGCCAAGGGCCAGTGGCCCGCCTCCATGGCGGTGGTCATCAGGTACCACTTGGCCACAAAGCCCCCGGATGGTGGCAGACCGGCGAGGCTGACCGCCGCCAGGGCGAAGGTGACGAGGCTCAGGGGCTGCGCCCGCAGGGCACCGGCGGCCGCGGGCCAGCGGTCATGCCCGGCCGCGCGGACCACGTTGGCCGCAGCCAGAAAGGCGGCGCCCTTGGCGAGGGCATGGGTCAACGCCATCCATGCCACCCCTGTGGCGGCCAGAGGCGAGTGCCGGAGCAACGCCAGGCCGATGGCGAGATAGCCGAGTTGGGCGACCGTGGAGTAGGCCACGATGGCCTTCAGTCGGCCGACCCGCAGGGCCTGCAGCGAGCCCCAGATCACCGCGCCGGCACCGGCCGCAGCCAGGACCGCGGTCCCTGGTATGAGGGCCGGGGGTAGGGCATCGAGCCAGCGCCAGGCCAGGTAGATCGCCGCCTTCACCACCAAGGCGGAGAGTACGGCACTTACCGGCCCCGGGGCCCGGGCGTGGGCCGGCGGCAGCCAGCCGTGGAGGGGAAAGATCGCCGCCTTGAGCAGCAGCCCCGTCAGCACCAGCGCCGTGCCGGCGGCGGTGACGGCGCCGCTGGGGGCATCGGCATAGTCGGCCAGGCGCAGGGAACCGGTGGCACCGTAGAATAAGGCCACACCGGCCAGATACGCCGTGGCCCCGACCAGGGAGAGCATCAGGTAGCGCAGGCCCGCGGCCAGCGCGGCCCGGCCACCCCCCAGGGTCACCAGGGTGGCGGCGGTGAGGCCGGCGAGCTCCAGGGCGACGTAGGCGTTGAAGGCATCGGCGGTGAGGAATACCGCGTTCAAGGCGGCCCATAACAGCAGCCACAGCGCCCAGAAGGGGTGGGCCGCGCCGAAATAGCCCCGGGCGTGGATGGTGGCCGCCATGCCGGTGGTTGCCCCGGCAATGAGGAACACCATCGCGGTGCCATCCACCGACAGGGCGATGCCCAGCGCCGCGGGCCAGGCCCCGGGGACGAATGGTACCGGCCCGGAGCCCGCCACTAGGATCCCCAGGGCGAGTACGGTTGCCACGATGCCGAGGCCGCTCGATACACCCGCGGCGGCCCCGGCGGAGGGTCGGAGCCAGGCGGCCACGGCGCCGGCGAGCGGCAGCACCACGGTGAGCACGGCGGGCCCCGCGCCGGGGCTCATGATTGCCCCTCGTCGCCGTGCTCGGCCAGGCGCACGCCGAATACCAGTGCAACGCCGGTGACCGATACCGCCACCACGATGCCGGTGAGCACCAGTGCCCGCGCCACCGGATCCGCGTCGGCACGCTCCGCCGTCGCGACCAGCAGGAGGAAGACCCCGCCGCTGGCGATGTTCAACGCCACCAGGCGCCGAACGATGTCCCGGTGGACGAAGGCGGCGGCGCCGCCGAGCACCGTGAGGAACACGCCGGTGGCCAGATAGATGGCAGAGGTCATGACGACGCCCCCTCGCTGGGGGCCCCGCCCACGAACACCCGGGTGAGCAGCGTGCCGATGGACAGCGCGGCAGCGGCCTCCACGGTGAGGATCCAGGCCTTGGACTGTTCGGCCGGCCAGCGAAGCGGTTCGCCCAGGGCGATGCTGGCCAGCGCCGCCAGGGTGAATACACCGAGTCCTGCGGCGCTGGCTGGCCCCTGCCAGGGTGCGGGGTGGGTGAGGGCGCCGGGATGGTGGGTGAGATGGTGGAAGATCCCGGCGGCGGCCAGCAGCGCCCCGGCCTGAAAGGCGCCACCGGAGCCGTGGCCGCCGCGCCAGAGGAAATAGACGGCGAGCACCAGCAGGAACGGCCCTACCAGGCCGAGCAGTGCCCGCTGCAAGGCAGCCGCCCGGCCTTGCGCCGGGGCGCTCGGCGGCCCGAGCGCGGAGACCGCGAGCCCGGCGGCGGAGAGCACGGCCACCTCCAGCAGGGTATCCCAGGCGCGGAAGGCGAGGAGCACGGCGGTGACCGGGTGGGTGACCCCGGTGGCTGGCAGGCTCGCCGCCATGGGCGCGGGTGAAGCCGCCGGCAGGGCAAGCAGGGCGGGGACACCGGTGGCCGTGGCCAGGACGGCGCCGATGATCACCGCGGTGAGGCCGCGCCCTGGCGGGTCGGCGGCGGACCCGCAGCGGCGCAGCCGGTCCAGGGCGGCCATGAACAGCGCCCCGGTGATGCCCGCCCCGATGGCCGCCTCCGCGAGGGCGAGGTCAACGGCGCCGAGTCGCGCCCAGGCCAGGGCCAGCAGCAGCCCGAAGACCACGAACAGGACGATGGCGCGGAAGCGGCCGGTGCCGGTAAGCGCCGCGATCGCCACGACCGCCAGGGTGAGTGCCAGCAGGGCGTCGAAGAGGCTCAACGTCGCCATGCGGTACGTCCCTCGCGGAGGGCCTCCCCTGCCAAGAGGTGGCAGGCCACGGTGCTCGCCGCCATCATCAGCAACCATACCAGGAACAGGCGCAGCCCGAGCCAGAACTGGCCCTGATGCATGCCTACCCCCAGCGCCAGCAGTCCGAGGCCGAGATTGTCCGCCTTGGTCAGGGCATGGAGCCGGGTGTAGACATCGGGGAAGCGCAACAGTCCGATGCTGCCGCCGAGGAAGAACACGGCCCCGGCAGCCCCGACCAAGATCGCCGCGAGCTCAATCATCGGAGGGTGGTCCGGATCGCCAGATACGGTGAACGAAGGCGACCACACTCACCGCCGCCAGTGCTGCGAACACCAGGGCCGCGTCCACCAGCACCGGCGTATCGGTGGCCGCCGTGAGCGCCAGCAGCACCCCGACCCCGCCGCTGCCCAGGAGCTGGGCGGCCATCATCCGGTTCACCGGATCGCCACCAACGGCGACCCGCACCAGCCCCAGTGCGAGGGAGGCGAGGATGGCGATGGCCACGAGGACCCAGGCCGTGCTCATTGCCGGGGCAGCTCCTCGCCGAAGAGGTCGCCGATCCGGCGCTCGAGCTCGCGTAGGCTGGCGGTGACCGGTAGCTCCCGGTCGAGGACGTGGACGTTGAGGGCCCCGGTATCCATGCGGGCGGCCAGTGTCCCCGGCAGCAGGCTCACCGTCGCCGCGAGCAGGTGGCGCGCCGCCGGCGTTCGCAACCGCAGCTCCAGCGTCACCCAGTCCGGGGCCAAGGGGCGGGCCGGGCGCAGGGCGCGGAGTAGCACGTCCCAGCCACCGGCCAACGAGCGCGCCACGAACCAGGGGGCGAAGCGTAGCCAGCCAAGCGGTCGCAGCGGCCAATCCCCGCTGCCGCGACGCAACGACAACACGGTGGCGGCCACCGCCGCGGCCAGCCCGAAGGGTAGTCCGGAGGTGGCCGCATCGGTGAGCACCAGCCAGAGAAGCGAGAACAACAAAAGGCGGCCGGCGATTGCGGCCCAGGGCGTCCGCAGGGCGATGTAATTGAGCGTCATCCGTGTCCCCGATGCGTGGGCATGCGCTACAGTCCCCTTCGCACGAAGGCGAACGGTAACCTCGTTGCCGGCGCCGTTCAACGTGGGGAGAGGACCATGGAGACGATCGCTTTCGAGGATTTCCTGAAGGTCGAGTTGCGGGTGGGGCGCATCGAGCACGCCGAGCCCCTCGCCGGCGCGCGCCGACCCGCCTACCTGCTGCGGGTGGATTTTGGCCCCGAGATCGGGGTGCGCAAGTCCAGCGCCCAGATCACGGGGCTCTACGAACCAGAGTCGCTGATTGGCCGCCAGGTGGTGGCGGTGGTGAACTTCCCGCCCAAGCAGATCGCTTCGGTGATGTCCGAGTGCCTGGTCACCGGCTTCCACAACGAGGACGGCGACGTGGCCCTGTGCGTGCCCGACCGCGAGGTGCCCCTGGGTACGCGGTTACTATAGGGCCGGGGACGGATTCCCCCGACAGGGGGGTTCGGCCTGGTGCATTGCGCTTTGCTCCATGCACCCTACGCCCGACGGGCGAGTAGGGCGGACAACGTCCGCCGTCTCGGCTTGGTGCATTACGCTTCGCTCCATGCACCCTACGCCCGGTCGGGCGGGTAGGGCGGACGAAGTCCGCCATTTCCCCTTAGCCGCGCTGCCGCTCCTCGCGCTGGAAGTAGTCCCGGGTGACCGCGAAGATGGTGCCGGAGAGCGCCAATAGCGCGATCAGGTTGGGGATGGCCATCAGCGCGTTGAGGATGTCGGCGATCAGCCAGACGATGCCCAGGTTTGCCACGGCGCCAACGAACAGCAGCACCACCCAGAGGTAGCGGTACGGCATGATCGCGCGGACACCGAAGAGGTACTCCGCGGAGCGCTCGCCGTAGTAGCTCCAGGCGACGATGGTGGTGAAGGCGAACACCACCAGGCCGAAGGTCACCACCCAGTTGCCGCCGGCGACGCCCTCGCCGAAGGCCAGGGAGGTGAGCCCCGCACCGGTCTCCCCGGTCTCCCAGACGCCGGTGAGCACGATCACCAGGGCGGTCATGGTGCAGACCACGATGGTGTCGATGAAGGTGCCGAGCATGGCCACCGTGCCCTGACGCACCGGGTCGCTGGTGCGCGCCGCGGCGTGGGCGATGGGCGCCGAGCCCAGGCCGGCCTCGTTGGAGAAGATGCCGCGGGCGACGCCGAAGCGGATGGCGGCCATCACCGCGGCCCCCGCGAAGCCGCCGGTGGCGGCCGTGCCGGTGAAGGCGTCAGCGACGATCTGTCCCAGCGCCGCCGGTACCGCCGGCAGGTTGAGAACGATTACAACCAGGGCGCCGAGCATGTAGACAATGGCCATGAAGGGTACCAGCCGCTCGGCGAGGCGGGCGATGCGGCGCACGCCGCCGATGATCACGAAGAACACCAGCACTGCGAGCACCACGCCCGTCAGCCAGGCGGGCACCGCCAGATTGGTCTGCATGACGTCGGCTACGGCATTGGATTGCACCGTGTTACCGATGCCGAAGGCGGCCACCATGGCGAACAGGGCGAACAGGGCACCGAGCCAGCGCCAGCGCTCACCCATGCCATTCTTGATGTAGTACATGGGCCCGCCCACGTAGCGGCCGTCCTCGTCGACCTCGCGGTACTTCACCGCGAGCACCGCCTCGCCGTACTTGGTGGCCATCCCTACCAGGGCGGTGATCCACATCCAGAACACCGCGCCGGGTCCGCCCAGGGCGATGGCCGTGGCCACGCCACCGATATTGCCAGTACCCACGGTGGCCGACAGCGCGGTGGCCAGGGCCTGGAAGGGCGTGATCTGGCCCTCATCGGATTCCACCACCCGGCGTCCGCTCAGGAGCTGACGGAAGCCGTAGCCGATGCGGCGGATCGGCATGGCCCGCAGGCCGATGGTCAGGTACAGGCCGGTGCCCAGCAGCAGGATGAGCATGACCGGGCCCCAGACGAATCCGCTGACGTTACCGAGAAATGCGCTCAGGGTGTCCATGGATGTTCCAAATCCCCTCGGTTGTCTTTGGCGATGAGGGCGCGCAACATACTCGACCTTCTCGTGAATGTGAACGCCCCGGGCTGGAGGATATGCACCCGTACCGAAACATCATCCTGCTCGCGCTGTGCCAGGCGGTGCTGATGACCGGCACCTCCCTGCTGGTCGCCACCTCGGCACTGGTGGGCGCGCGCCTCGCGGATTCCCCGGTGCTCGCCACGGTACCGCTGGGACTGCAGTTTCTGGCCATGACGGTGGCCACAGTGCCCGTTTCGCTGTTCATGCAGCGCCGGGGCCGGCGCGCCGGCTTCCTCGTTGGCATGGCCCTGGGGCTGGGTGGGGTGGTCCTGGCGACGTTGGCCATCGCCGGTGGCCACTTCCTGCTGTTTTGCGTGGCGGCGGTGCTGCTCGGCGCCTTCAACGGCTCCGGGCAGTTCTACCGCTTCGCCGCCGCCGATGTGGCACCGGGCGGGCGTACCGGCCGGG
This sequence comes from Arhodomonas sp. SL1, assembly GCF_052060015.1. Classification (NCBI taxonomy): domain Bacteria; kingdom Pseudomonadati; phylum Pseudomonadota; class Gammaproteobacteria; order Chromatiales; family Ectothiorhodospiraceae; genus Arhodomonas; species Arhodomonas sp. SL1. The sequence continues at coordinate 192,763 of NZ_JBPODZ010000006.1, forward strand.
CCATTTCCCTGGTGCTCGCCGGTGGTATCGTGGCCGGATTCCTCGGTCCCAATCTCGGTGCCTGGACCCGGGGGCTGCTGCCAGCGGAGTTCGCCGGGAGCTACCTCGTCCTCGGCGGCATCTACCTGGTGGGGCTCGCGGCCATTGCCGCATTGCGCATACCGCTGCCGCCGCGAGCGGCGCGGGGGGATGGTGGCCGGCCCCTGGGCGTCATCGCCCGCCAGCCGCGCTTTGTGCTCGCAGTGTTGAGCGCCGCCGTCGGCTACGGGGTCATGAACGTGGTGATGGTGGCCACGCCGCTCGCCATGCAGGGCCACGCCCATCCGTTCACGGAGACCGCCTTCGTCATCCAGTGGCACGTGCTCGCCATGTTCGTGCCCTCGTTCTTTACTGGCGAGCTGATCCGCCGGCTCGGCGTGTTCACGGTGATGGCCGCCGGTGTCGCCCTGATGCTCGCCTGTGTGGGGGTCAACGCCACCGGCAGCAGTGTCTGGCACTACTGGAGCGCCCTGGTGTTTCTGGGGGTGGGCTGGAACTTTATGTTCATCGGCGGTACCACCCTGCTCACCGAGACCTACACGGAGTCGGAGAAGGGCCGGGCACAAGCGTGTAACGACTTCATCGTCTTCGGCACGGTAACCGTGACCGCGCTGTCGTCGGGCTCACTGCTCGATGGTATCGGCTGGGTGGCGCTTAACCTGACGGTGTTGCCCTTCCTGGCGCTGGTGCTTGCGGGCATCGCGTGGGTGGGGCTTGGCCCCCGCTTCCGAGCGCTGGCGCCTGCGGCAATGGATGATACGTTGAGCTGATGCAGACGAGAGACCAAAAGCCATGAGCAGGAATCCCAACCCCCAGGGCAAGGGTGGGGCACCGGTTCTGGCGACGCTTACCGAGCAACGGACGGCCGTTGCCTCGGTCCCCCCCAAGCCTATCGAACAGGTCTCCACGGAGCTGTTCACCTCGTTGTTCGTGCTGGAGAGCGAGTTCCGCTTCAAGCCCGTGCCGGGCAAGCGCTATCACCTCTATCGCAAGCCCGACCGGTTCTGGCTTTCCATGATCCCGCCGCAGGAGTGGAGCGAGTCCGTGGCCGGGCGCTATATCGGGGCCTGCGAGTTGCAGTCGGATATGACCTGGACCCTGGAGCTCGCCGACGAGGTGGCGGCGGACCCGGCCTTCCAGCGTTTCCTGGAGACCAAACGCGACGCCTTCGAGCGACGCTTGCAGGAGGCGGAGACCGTCGATGACGTGCTGCCTGTCCACGAGTCGGGCTTTTCCTTCTACCGTCGCGCGTTCGCCTTCGCCCTGGCCCATTCCCTGGGGCGTTCCATGTCCCGGGCCGGGATCAGTGGGCTGTCCTACGACGAGGCCCGGGGGCTGCTCTCCGACCAAGGCGCCGAGGGGTGAGCGAGCGGTGCGGCTGCCCTTGGTAGCCCGCTACGCACTGATCCAGCTCCCGGAGCTCGGGCTGGTGGCGATCGGTCTGTTGGTGGCGGTTCGAGCCGGGTGGCTGGCGCCGCCCACCGCGGGGCTGATCGCCGCCGGCTGGCTGGTCAAGGACGCCGTGCTCTATCCCCTCTACCGTCACGCCCTCCACGACGACGTCCCCACCGGGGCGGCGGCGTTGGTGGGCCGCGAGGGGGTGGCGGTGGGCCGCCTCGACCCGGAGGGTTGGGTCCGGATCGCCGGGGAGCGCTGGCGGGCGCGGGCCGAGGGCGATGCGGCGGTCGAGCCCGGGGCGGCGGTGGTGGTGATCGCCGCCGCGGGATTGCGGCTGACCGTGCGTCCCAAAGGCTCGGGTGAGTAGCCGCTCGCGGCCTGGCTTGTCCGACGGGATCGGTTCAGGCAGATTCTCGGCGTCCCCCAATCGGCGGAAGGATCGAAGCGTCCCGTGATCAATACCCTCTGGCGCTGGCGCCATCGTGCCGGCCTGTGGATCGAGTCGCCGGTGCCCCACTGGAGCATCGTGGTGCTGATCGTGCTCAACGCCATCGCCCTGGGCCTGGAGACCTCGGATGCGGTGGTGGCGCGCATCGGCCCGGTCCTGGATGGGTTGGAGGCCGTGATCATCGCGGTGTTCGCCGCGGAGATCGCGATCAAGCTGTTCGCCTGGGGGCCGCGGTTCTTCCGCAGTGGCTGGAACGTCTTCGACCTGGTGATCGTCGGCATCGCCCTGGTGCCCGAGGCAGGCCCGTTCGCCATACTGCGGAGCCTGCGCATCCTGCGGGTGCTGCGTCTGCTCTCGACGGTTCGGCGGTTGCGCCACATCATCGAGTCGCTGCTCGCGGCGATCCCGAGCATCGGCTGGATCGCCTTCCTGCTCGGCCTGGTGTTCTATGTCTTCGGTGTCATGGGCACCGAGCTGTTCGGGGAGCGCTTCCCCGAGTGGTTCGGCAGCCTTGGCGCGAGCATGTACACGCTGTTCCAGGTCATGACCCTGGAGAGCTGGTCCATGGGGGTTGCGCGGCCGGTGATGGAGGCCTACCCCTTCGCCTGGCTGTACTTCGTCATCTTTATCCTGATCACCGCCTTCACCATCCTGAATCTCTTCATCGGCATCATCGTCAATACCATGCAGTCGGCCCACTGGGAGGAGGAGGACGCCAAGCGCGAGGCCGACGAGCGGCAGGCCGTTGAAGAGCGCCGCGAGATCCTCTCGGAGCTGCGTGCCATCCGCCGCCGCCTGGACCGGCTCGAGGGCGATACCCCCTCGGCGGGCCGTACTCAGGACTGACCGAAGGCCCGATGGCGCCAGTCCCCGCCCGGGATGCGCCGGGCCCGTGCGAGTCCGGCGTTGTACCAGTAGACCAGCGCCCGCTCCCGGCCGCCGGTGTCCCTGCGCTGCACGGTGGCCCGACGCCGTCGGAACAGGCCGCGCTCCGGGCACTCCGGAGAGTGGTCCTCGTAGGCATCGAGCACCGCCAGGGTCGCCATGCCGCCGGTGAGCACGAGGAGCTCGCCCATGATGTGTTCCCGGCCGTGGGCGGTGGGCACTGCCGCCGGATAATCGCCGAGGTCGTAGAGCCGGCCCCGGAGGCGGGCCGGGTGGCGCGCGAGGAGGCTGCGGCGCAGCAAGGCCTCGACCTCCCGGTCCAGGGCCCCGGTGATCAGCGTGCCGTAGGCGAAGACCTTCAATGGCATCGGCGTTGCGCTCCGTGTTCCTGACGTCGGTGTGATCCCGCGGCGTGGCGGGATGGCATGGCCCTCATGCTGTATAGTCAGGGGCTATCCCGGCAAGGACGGGTGGCGATGAGTCGCAATACCCTGGCAGTGATCATCCTGGCCGCGATCGCCGCCGCGGCCTACCTCGCGATTGACGCGTATACGGAGCGCGACGCGGGGGCTCGTGGCCTGGAGGGCGTTCGCGACTCCGGCCGCCTCGTGGTGCTTACCCGCAATGCCCCCACCACCTACTATATTGGCCGCGACGGCGAGCCGACGGGCCCCGAGCACGACCTGGCCAGGGCCTTCGCGGAGGCCCTGGGCGTGGCGGTGGAGTTCCGGGTGGCGCCCACCGTCGACGCGGTGATCGACGGGCTGCGCCATGGCGAGGCGGACCTTGCCGCCGCGGGTCTGACCATTACCGCGGAACGACGCGAGGCGTTCCTCTTCGGCCCGCCGTATCAGCCGGTGACCCAGCAGGTGGTCTGCCGGCGCGATAACGTCCAGCCGGAGTCCGTCGCTGAGCTGGAGGATCTGGAGATCGTCGTGATCGCCAGCTCCAGCTATGTCGAGCGCCTGGAGGCCCTCCGTCGGGATCACCCGGAGCTCACCTGGCGGGCCACCGAAGACGCGGACACGGAGACCTTGCTGCACAAGGTCTGGCTGGGCGAGATCGACTGCACGGTCGCCGATTCGACCATCGTGGATATCAATCGCCGCTACTACCCGGAGCTCATCGCGCCATTCAACCTCAGCCGCGAGCAATCCCTGGGGTGGCTGTTGCCCGCGGGCTCGGATGCCCTGCGGGAGGCGGCGGCGGAGTGGCTGGACGGCTACCGGGAAGAGGGGCGCCTGGCGCGGCTGCAGGAGCGCTATTACGGGTTCTTCGAGGTCTTCGACTATGTGGACATCGCCCGCTATATCCGGCGCATCGATGAGCGCTTGCCCCGTTTCCGTTCCCTGTTCCAGCAGGCGGCCCGGGAACACGACCTGCCGCCGCTGTTGCTCGCCGCCCAGGGCTATCAGGAGTCGCACTGGCGGGCCGACGCCCGCAGTCCCACCGGCGTGCGCGGGATCATGATGCTTACCGAGGCCACCGCGGAGGCCATGGGCGTGGACGACCGGCTGGATCCGGCACAGAGCATCATGGGCGGAGCCCGTTACCTCGCACACCTGCGCACGCGCTTTGACGATGAGGTCACCGAGCCGGACCGGACATGGCTGGCACTGGCGGCCTACAATATCGGCCGTGCCCATCTCCACGACGCCCAGACCCTGGCGCGGCAGAAGGGGTTGAGCCCCTATCACTGGCGGGATATCAAACAGGTATTGCCGCTGCTTGCGGATCCGCAATACTACCGGGAGCTCAAGTACGGCTACGCCCGTGGCACCGAGCCGGTGCGCTACGTCGCGCGGGTGCGGGAGTACCTGCACGTGCTACGGGGCCAGCTCCAGCAGGCCAGCCGGTAGCCGGACGCCGGGGTGCCCCGGCGCCGGTTGCCCTGTCCTAGAGGTTGGCGAGTACCGTCTCGGCGCTGCTTGCGTCCACGCCCTTGGGGTCCACGCCCAGGTACTGGACGACCCCGTCGTCGGCGATCAGTGCAAAGCGCTGGCAGCGGGTGCCGAGACCCGGGCCGCTGGCGTCCATCTCCAGCCCCAGGGCGCGGGTGAGCTCGGCATTGCCGTCGGCCACCATGGTGATGCGCTCCGCGTTCTGATCCTTCTGCCAGGCGTGCATGACGAAGGCGTCGTTGACCGCCATGCATGCGACGGTGTCCACTCCCTTGCCCAGGATCTCGTCGGCATGGACCACGAAGCCGGGCATGTGGGTGTTGGAGCAGCCCGGGGTAAAGGCGCCGGGTACACCGAATAGGACCACCCGCTTGCCGCCGAAGAGCTCGTCGGTGGAAAGGTCCTCGGGGGAGCCGTCGGGCCCATTGGTCTTGACGGTGACGCTGGGGATACGGTCGCCGACCTGAATGCTCATGGTTGCCTCCTTGGGTGGGTTGGGTCACCGCCCAAGGTATCAGCATTCCCGCTCGGCGCCATAGCGCGCCGGCGCTGTCAGTCCACGGACACCGGCGGGTCCGGGTCCTCGTCCCAGTCGGCGGGCGGTTCCGGGTAGAGCGCCATCCAGCCCTCCAGCTCCCGGGCGTGTCCGGCCTCCTCCTCGGCGAAGGCCTCCGCGAGCTCGCGCAGGGAGGGGTTCTCGGTCCCCGCCGCGCAGGCGGCGTAGAAGCGATGCGCCCGGGTCTCGGCCTCGTGGGCCAGGCGCAGGGCGTGGGCCGGGGTCATGAGGTAATGGCTCGCCTCGATGGCCCCGGATTCGGGGCTTTCGTCGCCGGGCCACTCATACTCCCAGGGCTTGAGCTTGGGCAGCCCGCCCTCGGCCTCGGCCCGCTCCCGGGCCTCGGCCAGATGCAGCCGCGAGTAGTGGGCCATCTTGCGGAACAGATCCACCACATCCGGGTTGTTGTGGACCTCCAGGGCGTCGGCGAGCTCGTCGTAGCGGTCCGCGGCGTCCTCCTCCAGGGTCACGGCATGGGCGAGAAAGAAGGCAACGGATTCCATGGTCAACCTCCCCCCGGCGGGGCCACGGCGAACTGCTCGGCAATGCTCGCGGTGTCCGCCGACTCCGCGGTGTCCGGTGTATAGGCCGGGGCGGTGCTGCGGAACAGCAGCCCCTGGGTGAACTCGTCGTCGTCGAGCAGCTGCAGGAAGGCCTGTCGGCGGTCGTCGGTGGGCTCGAAGCCGCCGTGGACGTGGGACTTGTACTGCATCTGCTCCGGCCGGTAGGTGGGGCAGGGCGAGAGCACGTGGATGAAGGCGAAGCCGGGGTGCTCGATGCCCTCGGCGATGAGCCGCGCGAGGGTGTTGGGGTCGCCGGAGAAACCGCGGGCGATGAAGCCCGCGCCGGCGCTAAGGGCCAGCTCCAGCGGACGCAGGGCGGGCACGTGGGTGCCCTCCGGGGTGAGCTTGCTACCCTCCCAGTCGGCATGGGTGGTCGGTGAGGCCTGCCCCTTGGTCATGCCGTAGACGGCATTGTCCATCACCACGTAGGTGAGGTTGGCGTTGCGCCGGCAGGCATGCAGGAAGTGGTTGCCGCCGATCGAGAAGCCGTCGCCGTCGCCGCCCATGGCCACCACAGTGAGCTCCGGGCGGGCGATGGCGAGGCCCGTCGCCACCGGCAGGGCGCGACCGTGGACGCCGTGGAAGCCGTAGACGGCGGCGTAGGCCGGCAGTCGCGAGGAGCAGCCGATCCCGGAGATGAAGGCGACCTCCTCGGCTCGCAGCTCCAGCCCGGCCAGTGCCTTGGTCAGGGCATTGAGCACGCCGAAGTCCCCGCAGCCGGGGCACCAGACGGGCTTCACCCCGGATTTGTAGTCCTTGGGTCGCAGTGCGGTTTCCGGCATCAGACCGCCTCCCTGTCGAACAGCCCGGCCACCGCGGAGACGATCTCCCCGGGGCTCAGCGGCATGGGGCCCGGCCGGTGCAGGGGCACCAGATCGGCGTCGATGGTGTAGTGGGCCCGGAGATGGCGCAGGAATTGCCCGTCGTGGCTCTGCTCCACCACCAGGGCGCGCTCGACGCCCGCCAGGGCCTGTGCCATAGCCTTCGGACGCGCCGGCGCGAGCAGGCGCAGCGAGATCAGCCGGCAGGCATAGCCGCCGGTGGTAAGGCGTTCGGCGGCCTCGCGGGCGGCGGCGGTCACCGAGCCCCAGGTGATGAGGGCCACATGCCCTTCGCCCTCGACATCGGCCCAATAGTCGCCGTAGTCGAAGGCCGTGAGCTTGCGTCGGCGCTTGTCGAGCTGCGCCTGGTGGTCGGCGCCACGGGAGGAGGGGGTGCCGCCCTCGTCGTGCTCCAGGCCGTCGGCGGTGTATTCGCCGCCGGCAGTGCCGGGCAGGCTCATGGGGGAGACGCCGTCGGCGGTGTCACGATAGCGCCGGTAGTCCTCCAGGTCGCCCTCGCCTGCGATGCGGCGGCCCAGTTGGAAGTCCCGTTCCGCGGGCCGGTCGATGATGGCCCGGGTCTGGCCCATGGCCTGATCGGTGAGGACGACGGCCGGCGCCTGCAAGGCCTCGGCCAGCCTGGTGGCCCACTGCGTGGCATGGATGCAGTCCTCGAGGCCATTGGGCGCGATCACCAGGTGCGGCGCATCGCCGTGCAGGCCGTGCAGCGCGATGTCCAGGTCGGCCTGCTCGGACTTGGTGGGGATCCCCGTGGAGGGGCCGCCGCGCATCACGTCTACCACCACCAGTGGCGTCTCCGAGGCCACTGCGAGGCCGATCCCCTCGGTCATCAGCGCCAGCCCTGGCCCCGAGGTCGCCGTGAGCGCGGGGGTGCCGCCAAAGCTCGCCCCGATGCACATGTTCACCGAGGCGAGCTCGTCCTCGGCCTGAACCAGGCAGCCCCCGAGCCGTGGTAGTTCCGGGGAGAGCCACTCCAGGACCTCTGTCGCCGGGGTGATCGGATAGGCGGCCACGAAGCGGATGCCACCGCGCACGGCACCGAGACCGGTGGCCTCGTTGCCGCTGATCAGCCAGCGCGGCTGCGCCGGCGACGCCGTGGTGAACGGCGTGAGGAAATCCACGGTGCCGGCCAGCTCCGCCCCCTGCTCGATGCATCCGAGGGCGCTGGTTACGCTCGCGCTACCCCGCGCCGCCATGGTGGCCTCGACGCGGGCGCGGGTCCGTTGCCCCGGCAGGCCGATGAGCGCGCCGAGCAGTCCCAACGCGATCATGTTGACCCGGCCGCCGTCGATCCCCTTGGCGAGCTGTCGGAGGTTGACCTCGGCCGTGGTGGGACCGTGCTCGGTGATCAGGTCGGGGACGTCGCCGGCGTCCGGGTCATGAAGTACCAGCGTGCCCTCGTCGAGGGGGATCTCCGCGGCAAAGCGCTCGATGTTGCTCCAGTCGAAGGCGAGCACCAGCTCGAAGCGGTCCGGCGGTGCCTGGATGGGGCGGGGCGAGAGGCGCAGCAGTGCCGCTGCCTCCCCGCCGCGGATCTGGGGCCCGAAGGAGCGGCCCATACGGCCGTACCAGCCCGCATCCGCGGCGGTGGCAAGGAGCAGCTGGCCGGCGGTCATTACCCCGGTACCGCCGCTGCCCATGATCGCCAGCCCGATGGATCCGTCGCCCATGCTCGTGTTTCCTCTGCGAAAAGAGCCTGCGGCCATTCTACAGGCCGCGAGCGGCGCTGGCTTGATCTGGGGCAAGTAGCGGGCAGCGGCTCAGGGGGTCTGCCGGCAGTGGGTCTCGCGGCTGAAGGCCACCAGGATGGTGCCGGCGATCGCCCAGGCCAGCATCAGCAGGAACCCCGCGCGATAGGCGCCGAGGGAGTAGATGCGCAGCCCCTCCTCGGTGGTCCCGTCCCAGAGCCCGTCCAGGACCAGCCCGATGGCCGGTTGCAGGACCATGGGGCCGAGCATGACCCCCATGTTGACTACCCCGCCCACGGTGCCGCCGTACTTCCCCGGTAGCGACTCCTTGGCGTAGGCGAAACCGATGATCATGCAGCCCGAGGCGAAGCCAGCCAGGGTAAGCAATGCGCCCAGCGCCAGCGTGGGCAACGCGGGCAGCAGTATGACCACCGCCCAGCAGAGACTGGCCACCGCGAGGCCTGCCACGTACAGGGGCCGGCGGCGGCCGATACGGTCGGAAAGGGCCCCAAGGGCCGGACCACCCAGCGCCCAGGCGATCAGCATGGCCGTGCAGTACGCGGCCGCGGTTGTTTCGCTCACCTCATAGTGGGTGACCAGGAAAGGCACGCCCCAGAGGCCGGCGAAGGCGAGTACGGGACCGGCCACGCCGCCTGGGGCGAGGGTCAGCAGCCAGGTGTTCCGGTAGCGCAGTACCGTCAGCAGGGTCTGCAGCGCACCGGAGCCGCGGCCGTCGTCCGCGTGCTCGGTGGCGTGGCTCTGGTAGCCACGCTCGGCGGGGTCGTCGCGCACGAGCCACCACATGGCCACCGCTAGGGCCGCCGTGATCAGCGCCACCCCGGCCATCACCGCGCGCCATCCCACCACCGATACCAGCACATCCAACGGCACCCCCGCGAGCACCGCGCCGGCGATGCCTACGAACAGGGCGCTGCCGGTGGCGAAGGCAAAATGGCGCGCCGGCATCCAGTGACTGGCCAGCTTCATCATGCACACGAAGGCAACGGCCACGGATGCCCCCACCAGGGCCCGGCCGAGCCCGGCGAGCCAGAACTGCGGCGCCAGTGCGAACAGTAAACCGCCCGCGGTGGCGGTGAGGCTGCCGGCGGTGAGTAGCCGCCGTGGTCCCCACGTATCCGCGAGCAGGCCGGTGGGGATCTGCATAGCGACGTAGCTGTAGAAGTAAAACGCCGAGAGATTGCCGAGGCCGGCGGCGCCCACCGAGAACGAGTGCATGAGCTCGGCGCCCATGACGCCGGGGGCGACTCGCTGAAAGAAACCGACCAGATACAGCGCCGCGCCGAGGCCCCATATGGTCCAGGCCAAGCGGAGCGGGGGAAAAGCGGTGCTCATCGTGGGCACGGGCTCCGGACGCAAAAAGACGATAGTCTACTTGGCCGGCCGGTGTGCGACCAGGATCTGCGGAGGGATTGCAGGGAGTGAAGGGAAGTCCCCGGGCCGGCGCCCGGGGACCGGGTAACGCGTGCGTCGCGTTACTGCGCCTGCGCGCCCTTGGCGCTGTTGGCGGCCTTCTGGGTGTTCGCGGCGGCCTGGGACATGCTGTCCTGGACCGTCTTCTGGGCCTTCTCCGCGAACTCCTGCTGCAGGGCCACAACCTTCTCCGCGTCGCCCTTAACGCGGTCGGAGACGTTCTGCACGAGCTTCTGCTGGTTCTCCACGTAGCTCTGCACGCCCTTCTGGTCCCGCACGTTGATCAGGCCGCGCAGCTGCGAGAAGGTCATCTCCGTGTAGGCCTTGCCCGCCTCAACCTGCAAGTTAGCGAGCTTCTCGGCGTGGTCGAGGGTCATCGCCGCAAGCTCGCGGGCGGGCGCGAACACGGTCTTGTCGAACTGGCTGTTGATCTGATCAAAGTTGAAATCGGTCATGTTCCATCCCCTTCATCTGTTGGTTGCCGGTGGTTGGCTTCCCTACCCGGTGAATGAATCGTATCAACAGAAATGGTGCAGCGCAATATCTCGTGATCCATCCTATATACTATTTTTCGTGAAGCTTATAAGGCACTGAGAGGGCGAGCGTTATGCAACCTTCCTGAGAAACGGAGCAGAATGGCGCGGTGCGGGCGTTGGTAGGTAGGGCACCGCGCCGTTTCCGCTGACCATGTCGTTACGCTAGAGTGCATCGCTGCCCATGACAAAGGAGGATCCGGTATGGCGGGCTTCTATAAGCACCGCGCGCCCCTGCCGTTGGAGTCGGCACGGGTGATCGTCGAGCAGGCCCTGCGTGCCGCGCGGGGGCGCGAGCTCAAGCCCATGACCGTCGTGGTGGTGGACGCCGGTGGCCACCCCATCGCCGTGGAGCGCGAGGACGGGGCGGGTACGGTCCGCTTCGAGGTGGCCCGGGGTAAGGCGAGCGCCGCCCTGGGGGTGGGCTCCGCCAGCGGGGCCTTCGGTGCCGCCAACACCGAACGGCCGGCCTTCCTGGCCTCTGTGGCGGCCGCGGCCGGCGAGGGCGCGGTACCGGTGGCCGGTGGCGTGCTGGTCCTCGACGATGAGGAACGAATCATCGGTGCCGTCGGTGTCAGCGGTGACGCCTCGGACGCCGATGAGGCGGTGGCGGTGGCCGGGATCGAGGCCGCCGGCCTGCGTGCCGGCGCCTCCTGAAAGGCCGGACCATGGGCCGGCTCAGGGTACCAGTACGGCTGCTCCCTCCAGCCGGCCCTCCCGCAGGTCGTCGAGGGCTGCGTTGGCCTCTTCCAGGGGGTAGGTCCGGATGTGGGTGGTCACTGGCACCTCCGGGGCAATGCGCATGAGCTCATCGCCGTCCGCGCGGGTCAGGTTGGCCACGGAGTGTATCGAGCGCTCCTCCCAGAGGATGCGATAGGGGAATGCGGGGATCTCGCTCATGTGGATGCCCGCGCAAACCACCCGGCCCCCTTTTCGCGCGGCGCGCAGGGCCGCCGGGACCAGGCTCCCCACGGGGGCGAAGATCACCGCGGCATCCAGCGGCTCCGGCGGCGGCTCGGTGGAGTCGCCGGCCCAGACGGCGCCGAGCCGGCGGGCGAAGTTTTGGGCCAGGGTGTCACCCGGCCGGGTCAGCGCGAGCACCCGCCGGCCCTGGTGAATGGCGATCTGGGCGATGATGTGGGCCGCCGCGCCGAAGCCGTATAGGCCGATGGCCTCGCCGTCGCCGGCCATTCGCAGGGCGCGCTGTCCGATCAGCCCCGCGCACAGCAGCGGCGTGGCCTCGGCGTCCCCGTAGGTATCCGGGATTGGGAAACAGAAGCGCTCATCGGCCACGGTGTACTCCGCGTAGCCACCCTGGATCTGGTAGCCGGTGAAGCGCGCCGCGTCGCAGAGGTTCTCCTGGCCTTCACGGCAGTAGCGACACTCCCCGCAGACATAGCCCAGCCAAGGCACGCCGACGCGGTTACCCACCTGGTAGCGCTCGCTGCCCGGTCCGGTGGCATCCACGGTGCCGACGATCTCGTGGCCGGGGACCAGCGGCAGGGTGGGGTCGGGGAGATCGCCGTCGATGACGTGCAGATCGGTGCGGCAGACCGCACAGGCGGTCACCCGCAAACGGATCTGACCCGGTCCCGGTTCCGGGATCGGCCAGCGCTCCGCGGTGAGTCGCTCGCCCTGGGCGTGGAGCACCATGGTGCGCATGCTCGATTCGCTCATCACCCCCTCCCCAGGTTGGCCAGCAGCCCCTGCCACTGTTGCCGGGATAGGTTTACCAGCAACCGCGCGAGCATGACAAAGGACAGGCTCCATAGTCCCACGGCCACGGGCAGCAGCCCGTGGAGGCCACCGAAGGAGGGGGTCGCGACGAGGCGCAGGACCGTGGCCGCCGCCAGCATGGCGCTGGCCGCCGGCAGCAGACGGATGCCGGCCACCCCCTGACGGGCCCGCTGCAGGGCGGTACGCGCCATCAGGTGCAGGAGGAAGGTGCCGGTGCCGCCGAGGGCGAGGATATGGATGACGTCGGCGGCTGGCAGGGGGGTGATCCAGGCCAGCGCCAGGGCCAGGAAGCCGGCGGCGCTCCAGGCATAACCCAGGGCGAGGCCCTGGGTGTCGGGCTGGTGGCGCATCCGCCAGGGCCGCCAGCGGATGACCCGTATCCCGGCGGCGATCCCGGCCAGGGCCGCGCCGGGGGCGGTCCAGGGCGCCCCGGCGGGCAGCGCCAGGACAAGCAGCACCAGACCACCGAGCATCAGGGCCTCGAGGTTGGGCTGCAGGCGGGTCTCCCGCGTGCCGGCCAGGCCCTGCCAGGCGTTGGCCACGGCGGGGGCGAGCAGCCGCCCACCGAGGTAGAGGATCGCGCCGCCGGCGAGCATTAGCGCCGCGGTGACCAGGTTGCCGCGCCAGTGGCCCGGCAGTACCGGGCCCGCCAGGGTCGCCGCCGCCAGGCATGCCCCGAGGCCGGCGAGCAGAAGGGCGAACAGCCGGTTACGCCACTGGCGCCCCCCCGCGGCGAAGCGCGGCGCGACCAGCAGCGTGACCAGGACGGGAAAGGCGGCGGCGACCACCGCGCCCGCCTCGGTTGCCGACCAGATCCCGATCCGGCCGGCAAGCCAGAGCACGGTGGCGGCGAGCAGCGGCATCGGTGCGAGCCGCGGGAACAGAAAGCCGGCAAGGGCGGCCAGGAGGAAGCCGGCTAGTAGCTCGAGGCCATGCCCGGTCGGCGACGCGGGGGTTAGCGGCTCGGTGCCGGCACCCGCGGTGAAGAGCCCCAGGGGCACGAAAACCGCCGCGTGGACCGCGGCGAGGGGAAAGAAAACCGTGGGGGCGTCGGGCAGGGGGAGATGCCGGGCGCGGGCCATGACGGGAACCTCCATCGGCGCTATGATCGCAATCAGTGGGTAGGCGGTGGGAATGATACACGGGGTGCGGCCCGGTGGCCCCCGGGGTCCGGAGAACCAGTGGATACAGGACCATGACCGCAAGCACGCCATTCGTGCCCGAGGATTCCCGTCTGGAGGTGGTCCAGGACGGCGAGCAGGCTATACTGCGGCTGATCTCGGGTGGTCGCCCCCTCGAGGAGATCCTCGCCGCCATCGCCCGGCTGGCCGAGCGGGCCTATCCCCGGCTCCGCGCCTCGTTGCTCGTGCGCCATGGCGAGCGCCTCCGTCACGGTGCCGCGCCCAGCCTGCCCCGTGCCTATACCGACGCCGTGGACGGGCTCCCCATTGGGTCGAGCAGTGGTACCTGCGGCGTCGCCGCCCATAGCGGCCGGCCCGTGATCACCGAAGACATCCGCCACGACCCCAATTGGTGCGGGCATCGCGAGCTGGCGAGCCGTCATGGCATCCGCTCGTGCTGGTCGCAGCCGATACTGGACTCGACTGGCGTGGTCGTCGGCACCTTCGCGTTCTACGGCACCGAGCCCGGTGTCCCCAACGAGGCCGAGACCCAGATGGTCGAGCGTTTGGCGGACCTGGCCAGTATTACCATCGAGCGGGCGCGGGCGGCAGAGCGCCAGCGCTTGTCCGCCACGGTGTTCGATAACACCAGTGACGCGGTCATGATTACCGGGGCCGATGGCCGGATCATGGAGATCAACCAGGCCTTCGTGGCCATCACCGGCTACCGCCGCGACCAAGTCATCGGCCGCAGCCCGAGGCTGCTCGGCGGCGGCGAGGACCCCCTGCGCGTGTACCGCGACGTCTGGCGGGCGGTGGCGCGCGGACCCGGGCACTGGCAAGGGGAGGTGCTGGCCCGCCACGCGGACGGTAGCGAGCTGCCATTGTGGACGGCGGTGGACGGCGTCCGTGACGCCGACGACACCCTGACCCACCTGGTGGCGGTGATGTCGGATATCAGCGACATGAAACGTTCGCAACAGGAGATCGCCTACCTCGCCCATCACGACCCCCTGACGGGGCTACCCAACCGCCGCCGGCTCGATGCCCTGCTCGAGCGCGGGCTGGCGCGGGCGCGCCGGGGCGGTTCCCAGCTGGCGGTGGTCTTCATCGACCTCGACCGCTTCAAGGACATCAACGACAGCCTTGGCCACCACGCGGGCGATGAGCTCCTGCAACAGGTCTGCGAGCGCCTGCGCTCGGTGTTCCGCGCCGAGGACGTGCTCGCGCGGATCAGCGGCGATGAGCTGGTGGCGGTATTCCACGATATCACCGGCATACCCGGGGTCGCCCGGATCGTCGAGAGGCTCATGCAGCTCCTGGCCGTGCCCTTTCACGCAGGTGGGCACAGCATCCGCATCACCGCGAGTATGGGGATCTCGGTCTACCCGGACGACGCGGACTCCGTCGCTATGCTATTGCGCAATGCGGATACCGCCATGTATCGGGCCAAGGAGAGCGGGCGCAACACCTACGCCTTTTACAGCCGCGACATGACCCGCCGGGTCCTTGATCGCATGCGTCTGGAGAGCGCCCTCAGGGAGTCGGTGGAAAACGACCACTTCGATCTCGCCTACCAGCCGCAGATCGACCTGGCCACTGGGCGTTGGCGGGGCGTGGAGGCGCTGCTGCGCTGGCATCATCCGGAGCTCGGCGCGGTGGTGCCGGGGCGGTTCATACCCATCGCCGAGGACACCGGCGTGATCCATGAGATCGGTTCCTGGGCCCTCGAACAAGCCTGCCGGCGATTGCGCCGCTGGCAGGACGCGGGCCTGCCGGTGGGGATGCTGGCGGTCAACGTGGCCGCTTCTCAGATCGAACGCGGCGGCTTCTCGGAGATGGTACGGGAGGTGCTCGAGCGTACCGGGATAGCGCCGCAGGACCTGGAGCTCGAGGTCACGGAGGGCTCGATCATGAGCGGCAGTGAGCGCTCGGCATCGGAGCTTCAGCAACTGCGGGGGATGGGGGTAGGGCTCGCCATTGACGACTTCGGGACGGGCTATTCCTCGCTGGCGCAGCTCAAGCGGCTGCCGGTACAGACCCTCAAGATCGACCAATCCTTTATTCGTGACATCCCCGATGATCCCAATGACTGTGCCATCGCCGAGGCGATCATCGCGCTCGCGCGCACGCTGGGGCTGCAGGTGGTGGCCGAAGGGGTGGAGACCGAGGCGCAGGCGGCGTTTCTGATGGAACAGGGCTGCTATCGGGCCCAGGGGTTCCTGTATGGGAAGCCATCGGACATGGAGGGGATCGAGGCGCTGATAGGGGGAGGGGGGTGCGCTAGGCTGGGGAAATGAAAACGGCCGCCGGCGTTGGGCCGGCGGCCGTCTCTGGGGCAAGGCCAGGCCTTACTTGCTCGAGGTCGCTGCCTCGGAGACGGTCTTGGCGTTGTCCTGCACCGCCTTCTGCGTCTTCTCCGCGAACTCCTGGTTCAGCGCGACGACCTTCTCGGCATCACCCTTGACGCGGTCACGGATGGTCTCCGCGGCCTTCTGCTGCTGCTGCCAGTAGGACTGCACGTCGGTGGCGTCCTTGATGTCGAGCGCCGCACGCATCTGCTGGATGCCGAACTCGCTGTAGGCCTTGGCGGCGTCATACTGCACGTTGGTCAGCTTCTCGAAGTGATCCACGGCCATGGACGCGTAGGTGCGCATCGGCCCGAAAACGGTCTTCTCGAACTGCTCAGTCATCTGGTTAAAATTCGTGTTCGTCATGTCTTTTGCCTCCTAGGCGTTTGAGTTCACAAGGTCTGATTGAACTCATCAGCCTTGATGCGGTGCACAATAACAAAGCCGCTGCTGCGCTGCAACATCTTTTTTTCACCCGCCCGTCAGCTCGGCGCCGGTTTACCAAATAACTATTTACGTCTAAATTAAATTCCCGTCGCCATCGATAAGGGGAGAAGGGGGCATGGTTCCGGCCCGACGGGAGTTTCTGAAGGGGGCAGCGTGCGGTGTCGCGCTCTATACCGTGGGAGGCTTCGGCGTGATGCTGACCCCCCGTCAGGCGAGGGCGCGCTCGGCGGATCTGCGGGTGCTCACCGCCGCCGAGGCGGGGGTCCTCGAGGCCTATGGCGAGGCGCTGCTTCCGGGCAGCGCGGAGGCGGGTCTAGCCCCCTACGTGGACGCCCAGCTCGCCGCCGCCCCCTCGGAGAGCCTGCTGATGATCCGCTATCTGGATGTGCCGCCGCCGTGGGACGGCTTCTACCGGGGCGCCCTCCGAGCGGTCGACGCCCTGGCCCGCGAGCGGTTTGGGGCATCCGTCGCCGACCTGGACAGCGCCGCTGCCAGTGAACTCGCCGGCATGGTCGCAGGGGGAAAGCCGAAGCCTTGGGCCGGCCCGCCGGCCGGCTTCGTGCATTTCGTCGTCCGCGCCGATGTGGTGGACGTGGTCTACGGGGTACCCGGTGGCTTCGATGCCCTCGGCATCCCCTACATGGCCCACATCGAACCGGAGGTGCTGGCATGAGCGCTCGGGAGACAGTGGACGCCGTGATCGTGGGCGGCGGCGCGGCGGGCGCGTTCTATGCGCGCCACCTCGCGGAGGCCGGGCTTCGGGTGGTGGTCCTGGACGCGGGGCCGGGCTGGTCGACGGAGGACCTGCAGAGCAGCTTGGTGCATTCGCGGCGCCTGCGCTGGGGCGGGCCGGCGGTGGAGACCGCCGGCGAGCACCCGTTCGGCTACGGCTTCAATGCCGGCTGGGGCTCCGGCGGCGCCGCCCTGCACCACTACGGCACCTGGCTGCGGCTCGACGAGTCCGATTTCCGCATGCGCAGCCGCTTCGGCCGCGGCCGTGACTGGCCCATCGACTACGAGACCCTGCGCCCCTACTACGACCGGATCCAGAAGGAGGCGGGGCTCTCCGGCGATGCCGAGGCCGAGCGCTGGCGGCCGACGGGAGAGCCCTATCCCATGCCGCCGCTGGCCACGTTCGGACAGGCCCGTGCCATCGCCCGCGGCTTCGAGGCGATGGGCATGCACACCGCGCCTATGCCCATGGCCATTAATTCCCAACCCTACGGCGACCGGCCCGCCTGCCTCTACGATGGCTGGTGTGACGCCGGTTGCCCCATCGGCGCCCTGTATAACCCGCTGGTGCGCGACATCCCCGGGGCGATCGCCGCGGGCGCCGAGATCCGCCCGCATAGCGACGTGCTGCGGGTGCTCACCCGTAACGGCCGGGCCACGGGCGTGGAGTACGTCGACGGTGCCGGCGAGCGCCAGCATCAGCCGGCGCGGGTGGTGGTGCTCGCCGCCTCGGCGGTACACAATCCCGGCATTCTGCTCAACTCCGCCGACCAAGACTGGCCTGACGGGCTCGCCAATGGCAGCGGCCAGGTGGGCCGGGGGTTCATGACCCATTCCGTTGCCGGCGTCTATGCCCTGTTCGAGGAGGAGACCGAGCCGTACATGGGCGTCGCCGGGGCGCAGCTGAGCTGTCGCGATGGCTACGCCAAGGACGGCCGGGAGAGCGGCTTCGGTAGCTATCAGTGGCTGATCGGCCCCGCCATGAAGCCCAACGACCTCCTGGGCATGGCGGTGACCCGCGCCGACCTCTGGGGTGAGGAGCTGCATGCCTTTATCCGCCGGGCGGCACGGCACATGGCCAATATGCTGGCCATGGGAGAGGACCTTCCGGATCCCGACAACCGTATCGAGCTCGGCGAGCTCCGAGACCGCTACGGCCGGCGCCCGGTGCGGGTAGTCCATCGCTTCAGCGCCGACTCCATGGCGGTCCACGAGCATGCCCGCGAGGAGGGCCTGGCGGTCATGGAGGCCGCGGGGGCGGAGACCGCCTGGGCGGGGCCGCTGGGCACGGCGCACATGATGGGCGGGACCCCGATGGGCGACGACCCCGCGGAGTCCGTGGTGGACAGCCACGGGCGCTGCCATGAGGTG
This sequence comes from Arhodomonas sp. SL1, assembly GCF_052060015.1. Taxonomy (NCBI): domain Bacteria; kingdom Pseudomonadati; phylum Pseudomonadota; class Gammaproteobacteria; order Chromatiales; family Ectothiorhodospiraceae; genus Arhodomonas; species Arhodomonas sp. SL1. The sequence continues at coordinate 210,806 of NZ_JBPODZ010000006.1, forward strand.
CCGAACCTGGTGATCGCCGGAACCGGGGTATTCCCCACGGCCGGGGCTAACAATCCCACCTTCACCCTGTATGCGCTGGGACTGCGGGGTGTGGAGCACCTGATCTCCGACTGGGAGGGTTACGCCGGGGCGTAATCGCCGCGCGAGGCCGGTGAGGGCGTTTGCGCCCCCCGGCGCCCTCGGCTACCCTGCGCACGCCGATTCCTGGGAGCACAGGACCGCAGGGACGTGACCGACCCCGCCAGACATTCCGCCCGCCGGCTTTGCGCCCGCCGCGTTTTCGTGGCGTGGCTGGTGGGCGTGATCCTGGTCAATCTCAGCCTGCCGCTGGCCGGCGGCATGGCCCACGCCGGGCGCCTCGCCGACTGGGCCAGTCTCTGCGGTGTGAGCGCCGACACCGAGATCACCTTCGCTGTACCTGCCGAGGACGAGGGCCCCGTCTGTTGCCCCCTCTGCCCGGACTGCCCCGGTTGCACCGGTGCCGGCGCGGCGGCGCCCCATGATGACACCCCTGCCGGCTGGCCGCCGGCTCCCCGGGGCGGTGGGCCGGTCCTCGCCACTGCCGGGCCCCCTGGCGAGTGGCCTGCGGCCACCCGCGCCCGTCCCCGGGCGCCCCCTGTCCGCTAGCTGACCGCACTAACGGATCCCCGTGTAACGCTCCACCGCCGCGGCCAATGCGCGCGCGGCCGGCAGGGCGACGTGCCCGGAGATCCTGCTCGTTCGGCTTTATGGACAGGGAGTTGGAATAATGACTTCATGTGAGACCTACTTTTGGCAAGGCCGTGCCATGACCGCGGCCTCGGTGTCGCTGGTGGCGGTACTGCTGGCGACGGCCGCCCACGCCGGTGAGGCGCTGGAACTGGATGATGTGGTGGTCACGGCCCCGCTGATGGGGGACCCTTTCACCGTGGTGACCGACCCGCGCCGGCCCCGTCAGCCGGTACCGGCCTCCGACGGGGCCGACTATCTCAAGGCCATCCCCGGCTTCAGCGTCTCCCGCAAGGGCGGGACCAACGGAGACCCCGCTCTGCGTGGCCTGGGCGGCTCGCGGCTCAACATCCGCCTCGATGACACGGCGGTGCTCGGTGGCTGCCCCCACCGTATGGATCCGCCTACCGCCTACGTGACCCCGGCGTCCTATGACCGCATCACCGTGCTCAAAGGCCCGCAGGGCGTGCGCGACGGGGCGAGCGTCGCAGGTAGCGTGCGTTTCGAGCGGGACACCGAGGGCTTCGACGCCCCCGGGGCGCGGGTCAACGCCAGCGTCCTGGGGGCCAGCTTCGGCCGCCACGATGAGCTCCTCGATGCCGCCGCCGGCAACGAATGGGGTTATGTCCGCGGCATCGCCACCCGCTCGGAGGCCGACGACTACGAGGACGGCAACGGCGAGGAGGTGCACTCGGAGTACGAGCGCTGGAGTGGCACGGCCATTGCCGGCTGGACCCCCGATCCGGACACCCGCGTCGAGCTGACCCTGGAGCGGGGCGACGGCGAGGCCGCCTATGCCGACCGCAGCATGGACGGCACCGCCTTCGACCGCACCGGCGTGAGCCTGTCCGTGAGCCGGCAGAACCTCTCGCCGCTGTTCGCCCGGGTGGAGGCGGAGGTCTATCGCAATGAAATCGACCACGTCATGGACAACTTCACCCTGCGTGACCCGGATGGCCCCTACCGGATCATGAACCCGGAGCGTGACACCCGGGGTGCCCGCGTGGAGATGGACCTGGACTTCGGCCCGGACACCCTGCTCACCCTGGGGGCCGACCACCAGCGCAACGAGCATGACGGCCGCATGGGGATGGCGCCGGATGCCCCGCCGGCTCTCGGTCCCTCCTCCGAGCGGGCGGAGTTTCGCCAGACCGGCGCGTTCGGCGAGCTGACGCGGTTCGTCGGCGCCCGGGACCGGCTGGTCGCCGGCCTGCGTGTGGACGAGGTCCGCGCCACCGCCGAGCAGGCGCCCACCATGATGGCCCCGGATGGCTACGGCGGTGCAGCGCCCGGCACCGAGGATACCAACACCAACTGGAGCGCCTTCGGCCGCTGGGAGCACGACCTCGCCGACAGCCCCGCGAGCCTCTACGCCGGGCTGGGGCATGCCGAGCGCGCCCCGGACTTCTGGGAGCGGGACCGGGTGTTCGGCCTCGATCCCGAGCGCAACACGCAGCTGGATCTGGGCTGGCAGTATCGGGGCGGGCGCTTGCGCACCACGGTGGCGCTGTTCTACAGCGACATTCGGGACTACATCCTGATCACCGACGGGGGCGACGCGGCCCGCAACATCGACGCCACCACTTGGGGCGGCGAGCTCGATCTGCGCTACACCCTCACCACTAGCTGGGCGATGACGGGGACCCTCGCCTACGTCCGTGGTGACAACGACAGCGACGACGTGGCCCTGGCGCAGATGCCGCCCCTGGAGGGCACGCTGGGCCTGCGTTATGACGACGGCAGGTACTCCGGCGGCGTGCTCTGGCGGGTGGTGGACCGACAGGACCGTGTGTCTCCGGGCAGCGGCACCATCTACGGGACCGATATCGGCGAGACCCCCGGCTTCGGCGTGGTGTCACTGAATGCGGGCTATCGGGCCGATGAGCACTGGCGCGTCACCGCCGGCATCGACAATCTGTTCGATAAGGCCTACGCGGAGCACCTGGCCACCGGGGCCGCGGACGCGGGCACCGCGGTGGGCCGGGTCAACGAGCCCGGCCGCAACGTCTGGTTGAAGGTGACCGCGCGCTTCTGAGGCAGGGGCTGGGGGCGCATCGCCGCCCTCAGCCCTGCTCCTCGGCGCATTCGCTGCAAATGGTGGTGGCCGGCAGCGCCTCGATGCGTTCCGCGGAGATGGGGCCGTCGCAAACCTCGCAGACCTCGCCGTTACCGTCCTGGACCCGCGCCATGGCGTGGCGGATCTGGCGGAGTTGCTTACGGGTACTCTCCAGCAGCCCCTCCACGACCTCGTCGTTCTCCAGCTCGATGGCCTGGTCCTCGATGTCCCGGTCCAGCGGGCCGGCCGCCCGGCGCAGGTGCTGCTCGTACTTCTCGATGCGTTCCAGGGCGTCTGACTCCATTTCCCGCAGACGCGCCATGCGGTCCTCGCTCATGGATGGTTCCTCTTCACTCATTGGGTTTCCGGGTCACGCCCCCACATCTCCCGCCGGGGCCGCTGAATGCCCCATAATGCGGCAGACATCCGCCAATGAGAAGGAACCCGAAATGACCCTAGAGAAGCATGACCTGATCCACGAGCTCCCCGAATACCGAGATCGCATCCATGAGCTCAAGGTCAATGATCGGCATTTCGCAAGGCTTTTCCGCGAGTACCACGAGGTCGATCACGAGGTCCATCGCATTGAGGAGGGTAACGAGACGCCCTCGGACGCCTACCTCGAGGATCGCAAGAAGCGTCGGCTGCAGCTGAAGGACGAGCTCTACGCAATGCTGAAGGGGGAGTGATCATGGCGGAGACCCTGCATGTGGTCTGCCCCGCCTGCGGCGGGGTCAATCGCCTGCCTACCGCCCGGCTGGAGGCCGGGCCGCGGTGCGGGCGCTGTCACGGCCCGCTGTTCCGCGGCGAGCCCGTGGCCCTCAGTGAGGCCGACTTCGACACCCACGTGGGCCGCAGCGATATCCCGGTGATCGTCGATTTCTGGGCGTCCTGGTGCGGGCCCTGCAAGATGATGGCACCGGCCTTCGCCCAGGCAGCCGAGGAGCTGGAGCCCCACTACCGCCTCGCCAAGGTCAATACCGAGGAGGCCCAGGGGCTCGCCGGGCGCTTCGGCATTCGCAGCATCCCGACGCTGATCGCCTTCCAGCGTGGCCGTGAGCTGGGCCGTCAGTCCGGCGCCCTGAGCAAGGCGGATATCCTGCGCTGGGCCAGCGGCCTCGGTCGGGCGGCATGAGCGGGGCCGGGGGAACCCCGGAGCGGTTGGCACGGCTTGAGGAGCACCTTGCCCATCAGGAGCAGGCCGGCGAGACGCTGGCGGGTCAGGTCTACGCGCAGCAGCGCCGCATCGAGGCCCTGGAGGCGGAGATCGAGCGGCTCTCCGGCCGCCTGGAGTCGGTGCTGCGCCGCCTGGAACCGGAGGCGGGGGAGGGCGACGAGGCCCCGCCCCATTACTGAGCCTACTGAGCCGCTTCCGCTTCCTTCAGGAACGGGTAGTCTGTGTAGCCCTCCGCGCCGCCACCGTAGAAGGTGCTGGAATCCGCCTTCTGCAAGGGCGCGCCGGCGGCGATCCGATCCGGCAGGTCCGGGTTGGCGATGAACGAGCGGCCGAAGGCCACCAGGTCCGCCTGCCCTTCGGCCACGGCCGCCGCCGCCATCTCCGGGCTGTAGCGGTTGTTCACCATCCAGGCACCGGGGAAGCGCCGCCGCAGGGCAGCGTAGTCGAAGGGGCGGTAGTCCCGGTCCCCCCCGGTGGCCCCCTCGATGACGTGGACATAGGCCAGCCCCAGGGGCGACAGGCGCTCGATGAACGCCTCGTAGAGGGGCTGCGGGTCGGTCTCGTCGATGCCGTTGGCAGGGGTTACCGGGGAGATGCGGATGCCTACCCGGTCGCCGCCCACCGCCTCGGTTACCGCTTCCGTCACCGCCAGGGGCAGCCTCATTCGGTTCTCCGCGCTGCCGCCGTAATCGTCGTCGCGGCGGTTGGCACCGTCCTTGAGGAACTGCTCGAGGAGATAACCATTCGCCGCGTGGATCTCCACGCCGTCGAAGCCCGCATCCAGGGCCCGTTCCGCCGCCCGGGCGAAGTCGGCCACCAGCCCGGGGATCTCATCGCGCTCCAGGGCTCGGGGCGCCGACACCGGCTGGAAGCCCTCGGCGGTGTAGGTCTTTGCCTCCGCGGGAATGGCCGATGGCGCCACCGGGGCGTGACCGCCGAGCAGGGAGGTGTGGGAGATTCGTCCCACGTGCCAGAGCTGCAGGACCATACGCCCGCCGGCGGTGTGCACGGCGTCGGTGACCCGCCGCCAGCCGGCGACCTGGGCCTCGCTGTGGATGCCCGGCGTGTCCAGATAGCCCTGGCCGTCCGGCCGGATCTGGGTGGCCTCGGCGATGATCAGTCCCGCGCGGGCGCGCTGGCGATAGTAGGTGGCCATCAGCTCGGTGGGCACGCCGCCGGGGCCGGCCCGGTTGCGGGTCAGCGGGGCCATGACGATGCGGTTGGGCAGCGCCAGTGCCCCTGCCTGCAGCGGTTCGAACAGCGGCGCGACGCCGGTTTCCGCGGCGACATGCTTCATGATTCCCGGTCCCGTTCCCGGCAAAGGGGCCGATTATACGGCGGCGCCGTCAGCGCGAGAACAGTCGCGCGAACAGGCCCCGGCGCTGCCGGCTGGCGGCGACGGACTCCCGGGCCCGCTCGTGGGCGTTGGCGACGATGCTCTCGAAGTCCTCGGTGATGGCGGCGGCGCGCTCACGTTCGTCGGCGGTGAAGGAGGTGCCTTCCCCCTGTATTCCCTGCTCGAGCAGTTCCGAGCTCCAGTCCAGCAGGGCCTGGCGGACGGTCTCCAGGGCCGTGGGGATGGCGTTCTGGGGCAGGGCGAGGCAGAGCTTGGTGTCGAGCTGGACGGCCTTCTTGGCCTCCTCGAGCTCCTGCTCGCTGAACTCCACCCGGGCCGCGCCCCGGGGGCCCTCCTCGCGGATCTTCCGCTCCAGGGCCTCCACCCCGGTGCGGATCTCGAAATGGGCATAGGCCTTCTCGAGATTCGGCCCGATGGGTGCCTGGATCCAGCCGTCGCCGGGGCGCCAGGCGATGAGGACCGCCCCGTCCCCGGTGCGATACACCGGCGGTTCCGCATCCGGTGCATAGCCGTTGAGCTCGCTCTTCAGCCACTGGACCACCGGATCCGCCTTGAGCACGCGGGCGAGCAGTATCGCCCGCTGCACCGCCGGGGCCACCGGATCAGCGGTCCGCGTCTGGTCACGGACGGCTTCGACAACGCAGGTCATTACCCCTCCTCCTCACACCGGTCCTCCCTGGATGCCGGTGTTAACATGTTGTTTTGTAGTACCGATGAAATTACAACCCCTTTGTGAACTTACGCAAGTGACGTTGGTCGGCTGGCCGGGAGGATCACGCTGCTCACCATCATCAACACCCTGGCGCCGGTCTTCCTGGTAATCGCCCTGGGCTGGACCCTCACCCGCACCGGCTTCCTCTCCGAGCGCTCGCTGCGCGAGCTCAACCGCTTGACCTACTGGGTGGGCCTGCCTTCGCTGCTGGTCCACCGCATCGCGGCGGCGGAGCCGGAGTTCGCCGCGGTCAGCGGGCTGTTGGCGGTGGCCATGGGGGCGACCTTTGCCGGCATCGCCCTGGGTTATGCCGGCGCCGCCGTGCTCGGGCTGGCTCGGGAGACCCGCGGTACCTTCGTGCAGGGGGTGTTCCGGGGCAATCTCGCCTTCATCGGGTTGCCGGTGGTCATCTACGCCTTCGAGGCCGCCGGCGGGGATACGGCGGCCGCCCAGGCCAGCGCCCTGTTGCTCTTCGGCCCGCTGGTGGTGGTTTACAACATCGCCGCCGTGGCGGTTTTGCTCGCCGGCCGCGGCGGGCGGACCGGGGTGCTCCGCGGCGTCGGCTACGGCCTGGTCACCAACCCCATCCTCATCTCCTGTGCCCTTGGGCTGGTGCTGGCCCTGCTGGAGTTCCCGATGCCGCTGGCCGTGGAGCGGGGGCTCGCGGCGGTGGGGCAGATGGCCTTGCCCCTGGCGCTGGTGTGTATCGGTGGTACCCTGGCCAGTACCCGGGTGCGCGGGCGGTTGGGGCCGGCCGCGGCGGCGGCGGCACTCAAAGTGGCGGCCCTGCCGGCCATCGGCGCGGGGCTCGCCCTGTTGATAGGGCTCTCCGATGCCCACCTGCGCATCGCGCTGATCATGCTGGCCTGTCCCACCGCCTCAGCGTCCTATGTGCTCGCCCGCCAGCTCGGTGGCGACGAGGGGCTGGCCTCCAGCGTGATCCTGCTGAGCAATCTCCTGGCGATTCCGGCGATGATGGTGGTCCTTTGGTTGAGCTGACCCCTGCGGGGCTGATCCCGCTGACACTGCTGGCTGCGGCGGCCATGGCCTGGTGGGTGAACCTGCGCGCCCGCTCGGAGGCGCTGCGCCATTGCCGGCGCACTTGCCTGAACCAGGGCCTGGAGCTGTTGGACGATACCGTGGCCCTGGAACGCTACCGCCTGACCCGGGACCCGGAGGGTCGGCTGACCCTCGGGCGGGTCTACCGCTTCGAATTCAGCGCCCCCGAGCGCGAGCGCGGCCGCGGCTGGATCAGCCTGGTGGGGGCCCGGGTGGTGGCCGTCGAGGTGGAGCGCCCGGACGGCCACGCGGACTATGACCTGCCGGGGTCGTGACGCCCCATGACCGACGCGAGCAATCCCCTTCCCATCGACGCCCTAGAGGGCGAGTTCCGCGACGCCCTGGAGCGCGGGCCGGTGGTGGTCACCGCCGCCACTGGCTCCGGCAAGTCCACCCGGCTGCCGGTGTGGGCGGCGGAGCGCGGCCCCGTGCTGGTGATCGAGCCCCGGCGGCTGGCCGCGACCAGCCTCGCGGGCTTCCTGGCCGAGGGCCGCGGGGAGGAGCCGGGCGGACACTTCGGCTACGTCATCCGTGGCGACGCCCGTCACGGCGATGACAGCCGGGTGGTTTTCGTTACGCCGGGCATCGCCCTGCGCTGGCTGGCCGCCGGGCGGCTGGACGGCTATGCCACCGTGATCCTCGACGAGTTCCACGAGCGACGCTGGGACACCGATCTGCTGGCGGCGCTGCTCCACGGCCGGGGCGACGGCCCGCGGCTGGTGGTCACCTCCGCGACCATCCACGGCGAGCACCTGGCGCGGTGGCTCGGCGGCGAGCTCATCGAATCGCCGGCCCGCAGCTACCCGGTGGCCGTCCATCACCGCGAGCGCGAACCCCGAGCGATGCCTACCTCCTCGAAGCTGGACGACCGGGTGGCAGCCGCCGTGGACGCGGCGCTGGCGCAGGGGCCGGGCAATATCCTGGTCTTCCTCCCGGGGCGTGGCGAGATCGAGGCGGCGGCCCGGCGACTCAAGGGGGTGCCGGCGGAGGTGATCCCCCTGCACGCCTCGGCGCCCCGCGAGCAGCAACGCCGCGCCCTGGCGCCCGGGGGCAAGCGACGGGTAATCCTTGCCACCAATGTCGCGGAGACCTCCCTCACCGTCCCCGGCGTCACTGTCGTGGTGGATAGCGGCCTGGAGCGGCGCACTATGCGCCGCAACGGCCGCACCGTACTGGCCCTGCAGGCCATCTCCCGGGCCAGCGCCGAACAGCGCAAGGGCCGGGCAGGGCGCACTGCCCCGGGCACCTGCCTGCGCCTGTGGGGCGAGCGTGCCCCGCTGGCCGAGGCGACACCACCGGAGGTGGCCCGGGAGGACCTCACGGAGCTGGTGTTGGCTGCGGCCTGCGCCGGCCGCGCCGCGGAGGCGCTGGACTTTCCGGAGACGCCACCGGCCTCCGCGGTGGAGGCCGCCCGGGAGCGGCTGCAGGCGATCGGAGCCCTGGACGGCGAGGGTGCCGTTACCGAACGCGGCCACCGGCTGTTCGTCCTGCCAGTGGACGCGTGGCTGGCCCATCTGGTGGTGGCCATGCCCGATACCGCCAGCGCCGGCTTCATGGCGGACCTCGCCGCGACCCTGTCCGCGGGTCGGGGTCTGATCCGGGTCACCGGCGACGCCGATGATCGTGAGACGCTGGTGCAGGCCCTGGGGAGGCGTTGCGATGCGATCCTGCGGGTGGCCGCCCTGCGCGGCCAGGAGCTCCCCGGCGTTCGGGTGGACACCCGGCAGCGCTCCGAGGCCCGGCGCCTGGCCCGCCAGCTCCGCGAGGCCATGGGGCAGGACGAGCCCCCCGATGCCGGGGACCTGGCGGAGGTGGCGACCACCGCCCTGCGCGCCGCCGCCGCGGCCATGCCGGTGCTGGTGCACGTCCGCCGGCCCAAACGCCGGGAAGCCCTGGCCAACGGCTACGGCGAGGCCTTCCCGGTGGAGGAGAGCCTGTTCGCCGGCGACGACGAGGCGGCGCTGGTGCTGGACGACCACAGCGTCCCGGGCCGCAGGGGCACCCGGCAGAATGTCACCCTGGCCACCTGCCTGGCGCCGTTGCCCTTGGAGGCCGTGGCCGAGCTCGGCATCGCCGAGACAGAGCTCGGCGCGGCGGAGTGGACCGACGGCGAGCTGGTGGGCGTGGTGCGGCATGTCTACGCCGAGCGGGTCATCCGCGAGGACCGGGAGGTCCTCACTGGCGCCGCGGCCCGTCGGGCGGCGGCGCAACTGATTCTGGACGGCCGGCTGCTGCCCCCCGCCGGTGAACGCCTCGCTGACGACATCGACGCCTGGTCCCTGTACGTGGCCCTTGGCTATGGAGAGGGGGAGGTGCCGGAACCGGCGGACTGGCTCGCCGAGCGGCTGCACGCCCTCGGCGTGGAGCGGGGTGAGGACCTGGAGCTCATCGAGGCGGAGGATCTCGCATTTGATGGCATCCCGGGGTGGGAAAGGGACTGGTTCGACCGCACTTATCCCCGTGAGGTCCGGCTCACCGACCTCCACATGCGCGTGCACTACGACGTCCGCCGCCGCGAAGTGATCGCGGAGAAGGTCTCCGGGGTGCGCAAGCGCGACCCGCAGCGCTGGGAGCTGCCGGCGTGGTCCGGCTGGCGGCGGGTGAAGTACCGGCGCGCCAGCCGCGAGGTTGAGGTGCGGTGAGCGGCGCCGCCCATGTCAACGGAGTAGTGCCTTGCCATTATTGATCCTGCTCTTCATCGGCGTGCCGCTGGTGGAGCTCTACGTCCTCATCCAGGTGGGCGGCGTCATCGGCGCCCTGCCCACCATCGCCCTGTGCGTGCTCACCGCCGTGGCCGGTGGCGCGCTGCTGCGCCAGCAGGGGCTCGCCACCCTGACCCGTGCCCGGGCCAATCTCGAGCGCGGCAGCGTCCCCGCCATCGAGCTCTTGGAGGCTGTGGCCCTGGCCCTAGGTGGCGCGCTGTTGCTCACGCCGGGATTCATCACCGATGTGGTGGGCTTCGCCTGCCTGATCCCGTGGACGCGGCATTACGTCATCGGCTACATCATGCGCAATGCCCACATCACCTACGGGCCGCCCCCCGGCCAGGCTGGCGGCCACCGCGGCGGGCAGGACTACATCGAGGGCGAGTACCACCGCCGGGACGACGATCACCGGCGGTGAGCGGCGAACGCCCCTTAAATCACCGGGCGGCCGCCCTGGCCGACCTGTTCCTCGCGGTGGCCCTGGTGCTGTTCGCCGGTATCGTGGCTCCGCTGACGGCCCAGGCCCTGTTCCCCGACGGGAACCTGGTGCCCGTAGTCATCGGCCAGGGCGTGGTGGTGCTCGGTGGCCTGGTGCTGCTCGCCCGCTGGCGGGGCCTTTCCTTCGCCGGCCTGGGGGTCGTCGCCCTCGGCGGCCGGGACCTGCTCCGCGCCGTAAAGCTCCTGGCCCTCATCTTCGTGCTCAACATGCTGCTGCGCCTCGCCGTCATGCAGCTGGCGCCGGAGGCCGTGGGCGGGCAGATGGAGCGGCTCACCGAGCTGGGTGGACGGGTCGCCGCCGGCCTCAGCCTGCCGGCCCTGCTGGGCTTAAGCCTGTTTATCGGCTTCTACGAGGAGCTCCTTGCTCGGGGCTTTCTCCTGCAGCGGGCCCGCGCCCTGCTGGGTGGTTGGTGGGGCCCGGTAGCCCTGTCGTCGCTGCTCTTCGGCCTCGGCCATGCCTATCAGGGCGCCTTCGGCGTGCTCCAGACCACCCTGGTGGGCGCCGTCCTCGCCGCCGCCGTGCTCCGCTATGGCACCTTGTGGCCCGCCATTATCGCCCATGCCCTGGTCAATGCCATATCCCTGTGGCTGCTGTCGGCGATGTAGCCACCCCCTACGTGACCGGTTACATCGCATACAACGCAGGCCTTGGATGCGGGTGGCGTAGTTGCACGCCACTACATGGTAGGTATGAAAGGTCACTGAATGGCACTGAAGAAGTCCTCGGATCGAGCCGAATGTATCCTGAATTCGGGGAAGCAGCCGCCTTCGGTGGCACCGTCGGCGGTTCGGGAGGATCCGGCCGACGGCGGTGGAGAAGGTTCCAGATGATGAGTCGCTTCGGCGAGCAGGAAAATTGGACGCAGCGTCTGATCATCGACTTCATTCAGGCGTGTCTCGGGTACCAACTTCCGTGGAGGAACACACCGTTACCTTCTGGCTGATCGATTGACGCAACCCCGAGAACAACGACTTCGTGGTGGCCGAGGAGGACGCGCGGGCGGGGATCCGAGCCAAGCGGCCGGACGTGGTGCTGTACGGCCTGCTCGAACGCCAGCACACGGAACGCTTTCGCGGACTGACGGATCAGTTCATGCCAGACTGGCGCGTGCGCCGGGACGACGGAACAAGGCGCCTCTGGCACATCAGGGGTGGGCCTATTGAACGGGCAGGTGGCTACACCCCTATCGAGAACGACAGAAACCTGGCGCACCGGCGAAGGCCTTGGCGAAACAACGAAAAGGTGACGACACAATGAACGCTCAACAACGCGAAGTAGTACTAATGGACGGAGGCATGGGCCAGGAGCTGCGGCGGCGGAGTAGCCGTCCGGCCTCGCCGCTTTGGTCTTCTCAGGTCATGCTGGACGAACCGGATCTGGTTACCGCCGCCCATCGCGACTTCATCGACGCCGGTGCCCGGGTCATCACGGTCAACACCTACAGCGCGACCCCGCAACGCCTGGCCCGCGATGCCGACCCCGAGTTATTCGAGCCGCTCCATGCCGCGGCGCTGCGCGCGGCGGACAAGGCGCGCGAGGAAAGCGGCCAGGACGTGCGCCTCGCCGGTTGCCTGCCCCCGCTGGTAGCGAGTTATCGGCCCGATCTCGCGCCCGAAGAGGCCACCTGTCTGGATTCCTACCGCCGCATGGTGGAGGCCCAGGCCGGAGGGGTCGATCTTTTCCTCTGCGAGACGATGTCCCTTGCCCGGGAGGCGCGTACAGCGACCATCGCGGGGGCGGAAAGCGACCTGCCGGTATGGACGTCCTTCACGGTGGACGACGGTGATGGCACGCGCCTGCGCTCCGGCGAGCCGCTGGCCGAGGCCGCCCGGGATTGCGTTGCGGCGGGTGCCGAACGGGTACTGGTCAATTGCTCGGTGCCTGAGGCGTTAACGACCGCCATGGCTGAGCTTGGGGGACTCGGCGTGCCGTTCGGCGGGTACGCGAACGGATTCACGTCCGTCGGCGCCCTTCAACCCGGCGGCACCGTTGATGTACTGGAATCCCGCACGGATCTTGATCCCGCCGCCTATGCCGAGCACGTCCTTCGGTGGGTGGAGCAGGGCGCGACCATTGTGGGCGGCTGCTGCGAAGTCGGCCCGGCCCACATTGCCGCCATAGCCGAGCGGCTGACCGCAGCGGGATACCGCCTGGTGGCCTCTTGACTGCCTCACACCCGGGATTGCCGGTAAAACCATAGGACGCTCGTGAGCGCGAGCCTATCCGACTCGCCCGGAAGCCCCTTCGTATGACGGGCCTGAGTACAGTTTTCGTAATGCTGGCGGCCCTGTTCTGGGGGTTGTCCGGCGGGATCGGCGGGATTTTGATGGCCGATGGTTGGGACGCGTTCGTCGTTTCCTTCTATCGGGGCACGATCGGACTGCTTTGCGTCCTCGTCTGGCTCATGCTACGCCCGCGAGGCAGTGGGCTGGCCAATGGCCGGTTATGGTTCTGGTCGGCGATCGCCGGTGTTGGGGTGGCAGGCAACTTCGCGTTCTATTTTGTGAGTATCGGTCAGGGAAGCGTCGCGGTTGCGGCTACGTTGATGTACTGCGCACCCGTGTTCGTGTATCTCGTGTCATTCGCTTTGAAGCTTGAAAGCCCCACGGCGCTGAAGTGGGCCGCGATGGTGTTGGTGATGGTCGGTGTCGTGTTGCTGACACAGATTTACGACATCGGTGCAGGCGGTGTCACGGCGCTTGGTGTGGGCGCCGGGCTGCTTTCCGGGCTGTCCTACGCGATATTCATCTTCGGCTTCAAGTATGCAGCGCCGCACGGCAGCCCACAGGCGATTCTCGTTATTGCGTTTACGGTACTTGCCATGATCCTGATCTTGCCCGGCGATGCCGAGCAGGTCGTTGCCGCTTTGAGTACGCCGGATTGGCCGCTGTTCTTGGCACTGGGTGTGCTCGGCGCTGGATTGTCGTTCGTCCTCTATATCATCGGCCTGAATCACACGGCCCCGGCCGTGGCCTCCATCGTGGCAATGGTCGAGCCGGTTACCGCGTCGTTGTTCGGTGTCGTGGTCCTGAATGAAACCCTGGCTGGGCCGCAAATTGCCGGGATGGTGCTGATATTGGTGACAGTGACCGCGTTGAGCGTATTTTCGAGCTCCCGACGGCCACCTCCCAATTTACCCGTTGCTGATTAACGTTCATCGAGAAGCCACCGTTGCGCTCCACATAGGAAACGGAGATATTCCGAATGAAGATTTTGGTTTTTTTGGGTACCGTGAGGGATAGCACTCCCCCTCGGCCGGCCCGTCTTGGTGCCCGCGTGGCGAAAGCGTGCCTAATGTGCTTGGAAAATCGATATGAAAGGCACGAGGTGGGTTTGATCGATGCCCTGGACTACCCGATGGACGCGCTTTTTAAGCCGCATTTTGCGTACCCAAAAGGTAAGGCCCCTGAGAACCTCGACGAACTGGCAGAAAAGATAGAGTCATCGCATGGCTTTATTATGATCAGCCCGGAGTACAATCATTCCATGAGTCCGGCGCTGGCCAACTTACTGAATCACTTCGGTAGTTCACTGTTCTCCTACAAGCCTAGCGCTATCGCGACGTATTCGGCGGGACAATGGGGCGGAATGCGGGCGGCCGTTGCAATGAGGACGTTTCTTTCCGAGCTAGGCTGCCTTCCCGTGTCGGCGATGATTCATGTGCCAAAGGCACAAGAGGTTTTTGCAGCAGATGGTTCGCCGCAGACGGGGGTGGATCAAGCATCATGGTTCGATTACTTCGGGCGAACCTTCAGCCAGCTGCTCTGGTGGGCGCAGGCGGCGAGGGAGTATCGGGCCCAGGTGGATCCGCATGAACTGGTTAAGGATTTCAAGCGGGATCCCTCGGAGAGGAACGCCCCGTAGCGGCGACGGTGACGCGGGTAGGGAGTTCAGGCCATATGATGGGGTCTTCCCTTGGAGGCCGGCGCGGCGCATACAGCCAAAAGGGTTCTGGTTAAATGGAATATATGCTGGTGGAAGCGCTCAAAGGCGGCTGTCCGGACGACTGGCACGCCTACACGCATCACGAATTCGTGCAGCAACTGGCGGAAGCGCGGCTGCCGGAGGCGAGCTTCCGACACTTCCTGATACAGGATTATCAGTTCCTGATCCACTTCTCGAGGGCCTGGGCGCTGGCCGCCTACAAGTCGTCGTCGCTGGCGGACATGAAAGCGGCGACGGAGGTGCTGAATGGCCTGCTCCACCATGAGATGGCCCTGCACGTCGAGTACTGCCGGGGCTGGGGCATTGCCCCGGAGGAGCTGGAGCGGGCGGAGGAGGCCCGTGCCAATCTGGCCTATACCCGTTACGTCCTGGAGACCGGGATGTCCGGGGATCTCCTGGACCTGCTGGCAGCATTGGCGCCCTGTGTGGTCGGGTATGCAGAGATCGGTGCGCGGCTGAGCAAGGCGCCGGAGACGGTACTGGAGGGCAACCCCTACCGGAGCTGGATCGAGACCTATGCCGGCGAGGAGTTCCAGGGTCTGGCGCAGTCCGTGGTGGCGCAGATGGACCGGTTGTTCGCTGAACGGGGCAGCGCTGCCCGCACGCCGGCGCTGACGCGGATCTTTACCCAGGCCACGCGCTTGGAGCAAAGCTTCTGGGAGATGGGGCTGAAGCGGTTGCAGTAGGGCGTCGTTCGGGCGAGGTGGTCACCTGAAAATCGAAGAGGGCCTTGTGCGAGACGAGTGCCTCCAGCTCGCCGGCGGCCGCCGGCCGTCCGTGGTCGTGGCCTTCCCCTCGGTCGCCGTTGTGCGGGACCGCGTCAGTCCAGCTCGGCGATGGCCTCGCCGATGGCGTTCATGAGCCGGTCGAGCTCCTCGCGCTCGGCGATGAAGGGCGGGCCGAGCTGGATGGTGTCGCCGCCGTAGCGCACGTAAAAGCCCTTCTCCCAGCACTTCATGGCGATCTCGAAGGGGCGACGGGCCGGCTCGCCGGGGTAGGGCTCGATCTGCAGCGCGCCGGCAAATCCGTAGTTGCGGATGTCGGTGACGTACCGGCTGCCGGCGAGGCCGTGGAGCAGCGCCTCGAACACCGGGCTCATCCGCCGTACCCGCTCGATGAGGCCGTCTCCCTCGAGCACGTCCAGGCTCGCCAGCGCGGCGGCGCAGGCCACCGGGTGACCGGAGTAGGTATAGCCGTGGGGGAGCTCGAGCATGTAGTCGGGGCCGGCGTTGTCCATGAATGCCTGGTAGATCTCCTGCCGGGCGACCACTGCGCCCATGGGTACCGCCCCGTTGGTGAGCTGCTTGGCGAAGGTCATGATGTCCGGCGCCACGCCGAAGGCATCGGCGCCGGTCTTCGCGCCCATGCGGCCGAAGCCGGTGATCACCTCGTCGAAAATGAGCAGGATCTCGTGCTCATCACAGATCTCGCGCAGGCGCTGGAGATACCCCTGCGGCGGCGGGATCACGCCGGCGGAGCCGGCTAGCGGTTCGACGATCACCGCGGCGATGTTGGAGGCGTCGTGCAGGGCGATGAGCTCCAGCAGTTCGTCGGCCCGGTCGGCGCCGTGCTCCGGCTGGCCCCGGCTGAAGGCATTCTCCGGGAGTAGCGTATGGGGCAGGTGGTCGGCATCGACCCCCTGACCGAAGGGCTTGCGGTTCGGTCCGATACCGCCAACACTGATGCCGCCGAAATTCACCCCGTGGTAGCCCTTGGCGCGGCCGATGAGCTTGGTCTTGCTTGGCCGGCCCTTCAGCCGCCAGTAGGCCCGGGCGATCTTCAGGGCGGTGTCGACGCTCTCCGAGCCGGAGCCGGTGAAGAAGACATGGCTCAAACCCTCGGGGGTGAGCTCGCGGATACGATGCGCGAGCTCGAAGGCCTTGGGGTGGCCGAACTGGAAGGCGGGGGAGTAGTCCAGCTCGCGGAGCTGGCGGCTCACCGCATCGGCGATCTCAGGGCGGGCATGGCCGGCACCACAGGTCCAAAGGCCCGAAAGGCTGTCGTAGATCTGCCGGCCGTCGGCATCCCGGAAGTAGCTACCCTCGGCGCCCATGATGATCCGCGGGTCGCGCTTGAACTGGCGGTTGCCGGAGAACGGCATCCAGTAGGCGTCGAGCTGTTCGGCGGTGAGGCCGGGGGTCTGTTGCGGGGCCGGGTCTGCCATGGCGTCACCCTGTTGTGTCGTCGCTGTTTTGGTTGCGTACTGACATCCTAGGACGGCCACGGGCGCAATCAAAGGGCCAGACCGTCTGAAGCAGGGGGTCCAACGTGAGTGGGATGACGATTCTGAAGGCGCTGGCGATTTGGGTGGGAATCCTTGTGTTAGCCGTGCTCAACGGCGTGCTGCGCGAGGCGGTCTTGTTCCCGGCGATGGGTACGCGAATCGCAATGGTGCTGAGTGGGGTGATCCTGTCCGCGCTGATCCTGGCGATGGCATACCTCATGCTGCCCTGGCTGAGCGTCTCCGGTTGGGTGGAGTTGGTGGGCGTCGGACTGGGTTGGCTGGCATTGACGCTTGTCTTCGAGTTCTCCTTCGGGCTCTGGCAGGGTAAGTCATGGCCGACCATGCTCGAGGCTTACACCTTCAAGGACGGCAATATCTGGCCCATCGTCTTGCTGGTGATCGCCCTGGCGCCATATCTGGCCGCGAAGGTTCGGGGCTGGTAGCGGCGTCGATAGCCCTGTTTTGTGCGGTGTCGCGCGCCTCAGAATTGCCAGCCGAGGCTTACCGCCGCACCCATCTGGTGCATGCTGAGCTCGATCTGCTGGCCTGGTCCTAGGGGGTTTTCGCCACGGACCGTCTCCTCCGGGGAGTAAAACGCCATGCCCGTCAGCGCCAGGCCATCGGATAGCTCCCGGGTGAACCCGGCGGTGACATGCCACTCCTGGACGCCGGGGGAGAGGATGTTGAACAGCACCTCGCTGTCCGGGATGGGCTGCTCGCCGTAGCTGATGCCGGCGCGCCAGGTTTGTCGCGGCGTCTGCTGCCACTGCCAGCCGAGCTTGAAGATCGTTATGTCGTCCCAGCCGAAGCCGGCCCCGCCGTCCTCGCCGAGCGGGGCGCGTCGCAGATTGGGCAGCAGTGGGTTGCCGACGCTATCGATCTCGCTGTAGCGGATGTGCTGTATGTCGAGCAGCAACCATTGATCCTTGATGCCGGACCAGGCGAGCCCGGCGTTGAACATCTGGGGGATGTCGAAGTCTCCGTGTTCAGCAAACAGCCCCTGGTACTTGTCGAACTCCTCCATCCGGATCACCTTGCGCCAGCTCAGCCCGCCGCGCAGATCCTCGGCAATCCGGCCCTGCCAGCCGATCTGGAAGCCGTAGCCGAAGGCCTCGTCGGTGCCGTTGTCGCTGAGCGCCTCGGGGTCGGTGGAGAAGTCCGCGAAGCTGCCTAGTCCGCTCGCCGAGAACCGCTGGTAGGCGAGCACGGGTGAGATCCCGATGGCCTGTTCCGGCGCGAAGCGCCAGGTCCAGGTGGGGGCGATGAACAGCTGCTCGAGGTCAACGCCGGCTGCGCCCGCGCCGAAGGTGCCGCCCAAGCGGCCCGGATACTCGGTATTCATGCCGCCGTTGGCATAGACGGAAACGCCCAGGGTCTGCGTCTCGCTCACCTGGTGGTTATAGCCCGCATGGGGGATTAGGAACGCGTCGTTGTCGCTTTCCACCGTGCCTGGACGCAGGAAGAACGCGCCGGGCCTCGGCTCGCCCTCGCCCTTTACCCGGTACTGCCGCTCCGGAGAGAAGAGCTCGGCGCCAATATCGAGTCGAGTGCCCACGAAGGCCATGCCGGCGGGATTGGTGGCCGCGGCGATGCTGTCCTGGCTAAGGGCGGTTCCGGCGCCGGCCATGCCCTTGTTGATCGCGCCATAGCCGTGGGCGAAGTAGCCGTTGGTGGCCAGGGCCGGGGCGGGTAGGAGAGCTGCCGCGAGGAGCAGACTATGCGTGCGTCTCATGAGATCGCCTGTGATTCGGGAAAGTGGCGAAGCGTGTTATACCGTGGGTTTTTTAGAATAAAAAGGAATTAACGGGAATACGTATAAGCACATAGGGAATCCGCGTCACGGCCTTCCCCGGCGCCGGGGTGGCGGCATAGGCTTACAGGATGTGCGGACGTTATGACCTCCACGAGCCCGCGGCGCGGATCGCCGATGCCATTCAGGCGCGTTTGCTGCTGGATGACTGGCAGGCGCATTACAATATTACCCCCGGGCGGGTGATCCCGGTGGCGCGCCCGGGCGAGGAGGGCGATGGCGCCGACCGGCTGCTGGCCCCCGCCTGGTGGGGCTTCCGCCCCAAATGGGCCCGGGAGGATGCGCCAGCGCCCATCAACGCCCGGGCTGAGAAGGTGGCCACCTCTGCGTATTTCCGCGACGCCTTCCGTCGCCACCGCTGCCTGGTGCCGGCGAACGGCTGGTACGAGTGGCAGCAGACGCCCTCCGGAAAGCACCCGTACTATTTCACCCGCGCTGATGGCGAATTGCTCATGTTCGCCGGTCTCTGGACCGACGCCGAGGATGTGGACGCTGGCGGTCGCTGCGCCATCATCACCGAGTCGGCCCGGGGCGAGGCGAAGGCGGTGCATCCGCGGATGCCGGTGGTGCTGGATCGCGACTCCTGGGAGGCCTGGCTGGACCCCGGCCTGACGGAACGGGACGCCATCCGGGGTGCCATCCGGCACCTGGATGCCGACGCGCTCACCGCCTCGCCGGTCTCGCGCCGGGTGAATCGTCCCGACGAGGACGACGCGGGGTTACTGGAGCCGACGGATGATAGCGATGCCGACGGTTAGGGACAGAGGAAACAGGTGGTCGTCGGTGCCCCGCTGGTCGTTGGGGACTACGGGGGATGCAGTGCGTACAATGAGCGTTGTTCGATCTAGGGTTCAACGGCGACCAAACGGGGGCGAAGCATGGGCATTCTGATCCTGGGGCTGATCCTTTTCCTGGGCGTGCACTCGGTCTCGATCGTGGCGCCGGAATGGCGTGACCGCATGGTGGGGCGGTTCGGGGAGATGCCCTGGAAGGGGATGTATTCCGTCGTCGCCATCGTGGGCGTGGTGCTCATCATCTGGGGCTATGGCGCGGCGCGGCAGGATCCCGTTTTCCTCTATGTGCCGCCGACGTGGCTGCGCCATCTCTCGATGCTGTTGCTCGTGGCGATCTTTCCGCTACTGCTTGCCACCTATCTGCCCGGGCGTATCCAGGCCACGCTCAAGCACCCGATGCTGGTCGCGGTGAAGGTCTGGGCGCTGGCCCATCTGCTGGTGAACGGCACGCTGGCCGACGTGCTCCTGTTCGGCGGCTTCCTGGTCTGGGCCGTCGCGGACCGGATCTCATTGAAGCGGCGCCCGGTCCGGCCGATCCCGGAGCTGCCACGCGGGCGTTTCAACGATGCCATCGCGGTGGTCGGCGGGCTCGTGATCTACGGCTTGTTCGTCGTCTGGCTGCACCCGCTGCTCATCGGCGTTCCGGTGATGTGAGGACAAGGCTCGTGGGGTGCGAATAGGACGAACGGCCGGTTCCAGGAGATGGTGGGGTGGCGCCATCCGATCAACGTAGGGGTGGCAGCGGCTCCGGTAGGTGGTCGGTGGCTAGTCCCATACGTTCCCGGGCGAAGGCATGGATACGGTTGTACGTGTCCACGAGCATAGGGGTGAACTCCTTGGCGAGGAGGAGGTCTTCGGCGAAGCGCTTCGGGTTTTCCATATACTCGTGCACCAGCCGGTTGCGGAGTTTCCGAGCCTCGAGCCAACGTTGGGTGCTCGCCAACACGCGAAGGCGTTCCGCGCGATTCAGTACCTCGATCTGACTTCCGGGCGTCTCCGCGACCGCGACCAACCAGCGTGGCAATAGCTTGTCCGCTATCGTGTCCTGCATCCGGCCAAAGCGGGATACGAAGGCCTCCATGCGTTCGGCGAGCTCGGGGTTTGCTTCCAGAGCGTTCACCCACTCTGCGTCGATGGGCTCGCTATGAACTACTCCCGCCAAGCCTTTCAGGCTATGGCGCGAGTTTCGCGTCTCATCGGGCGTGCCGGATCATCCGGAGGATGATTCGGTCTTACCGCCCTCCACGCCTCGGCCGGTTCCCGACCGGATAACTGCTGCTCGGCCCAGCTCATCAGCACCCGGGCGGCGTTTTCGTCCCGCGAGCAGGACACGCCACAGGGGCACTCATGACGCCGCTGGCCGAGCGGCTTCTGCTCCTGACGCCCGCAGGCGTGGCAGGTCTGCGAGGGCTTGAGTTGCCGCGTCGGTGCTTCCATCGCCCAGGTACCAGCCTCTGCCGCTTTGTACCCGAGCCGTTGATGAAAAGCGCCTCC